>JAEWBL010000676.1 GCA_023391175.1 Pseudomonadota bacterium | reverse complement strand
GCGCCGGGCCGAGGCGCACCGCCTCGTCCGCCTCCAGCACGCCGCGGGTGAAGCGGTCGGCGTCCGAATGGACGGCCACGGACCTGATGCCCATGGCTCGCGCGGTGCGGATCACCCGCCGCGCGATCTCGCCGCGGTTGGCGATGAGGATTTTCGAGAACATCTCAATCCTCCGCGCCGAACACGAGCACCTGGATGGGCGTCGGGTTGAAGCCATTGCAGGGATTGTTGATCTGCGGGCAGTTGGAGATGACGAGGAGCACGTCCATCTCCGCGCGCAGCTCCACATAGTCGCCGGGGCCGGAAATGCCGTCCACGATGGCGAGTTCCCCGGTGGGCTCCACCGGCACGTTCATGAAGAAGTTGATGTTGGGCACGATGTCCCGCTTCGTCATGCCGTGCTTCGCCACCTCGAGCACGAAATTCTCGCGACAGGCGTGCAGATACTTCACCTGATGGCCGAAGCGCACCGTATTCGCCTCGCACGAGCAGGCGCCCGCCGAGGTGTCGTGCCGGCCGCAGGTGTCGGCGGTCACCGTCAGCATCACGTTGCCTTCGGTGGAGATCAGCTTGGTGCCGGTGGAGACATAGGCCGAGCCCTGCACCCGCAGCGTATCTTGCGAGGAATAGCGCTCCGCGAAGTCATCGGCCTTGTAGAACAGCGTATCCACCGCCTGCTGGCCTTCGAGATCGACGATGCGCACGCTCTGGCCGGTCTTCACGAGGCAGGAGAAGGGCGCGTTGGCGGGCACGAAGTAGTCGCGCAGAGCGGAGGACGCATCGCGGACGGGGGTGGCGAAGAACTGGGTCATGGATGCCTCCCTCAGCGCGCGTTGTTCTCGAAGCCGCGGACGGCTTCGATGGTGGCGGTGCGGCAGAGATCGTCTGCGGCGGGAGCGGGCGGCTGGTGGCGGATGGCCTCCACCGGGGGCGGGGCGTAGTCCGGCGCCGGGTCCATGGGGTGCGGGCAGTTGGAGAGGGCGACGATGAGGTCCATCTCCGCGCGCAGGTCCACGAAATCACCTAGCTGGCGGGCGTCGTCGATCCAGCGGAAGTTGCCCTCCGCGTCCGTGCGCACGGGGGCGAAGAAGGTCAAAGCGGGGGGAATGTCGCGCTTGTCGAGGCCGAGCTTCAGCGCTTCAAGAATGAAGTTGTCCCGCGTGTTGCGCAGCACTTTCTCGCCATAGCGGGCGCGGTTGGAGGCGGGGGTGGAGCCGCCCACCAGCGCGTCGTGCATGCCGGTGGTGTCCTCGATAAGGGAGAACATCACCCGCCCCATGTCGGAGAACAGCACGCGGCCCTTTCCGAGCGCTGAGGTCCACTGCACCTTCACCGTGTCGGCATAGTTCAGCCGCTCGGAGGCATCCGCCGCCGACCAGGCGATCATGGAGACCGCCGCCGGACCGTGCGCCAGATGGATGCGCAGCGCCTCGCCCGCCTTCAGCGGCGTGGACCAGTACCAGCCGCCGGGGATGGTCTCCGTGTGCAGCACCGCGCCGGGCATGATGGAAGCCGAGCCGCGCAGGGTGGGGCCGGGCAGGGCCTTGGGCGCATGCTGCTGGCCTGCCGCCTTCAATTCCTCGTAGCGGCGGCGGTTCTCTTCGATGAACTTCTGGGTTTCGACGCTGACGGTCATGGCTGTCTCCTCAAGCCGTCTTCAGCGCCGGGTCGTCCCGGCCGGTGCCCGAGGGAATGGCCGGGTCGTCCCGGCCGGGGGCGGTGGATTTGAGCTTCAGCTGGCCGGCGATTCTCTTGGGCCAGACCTCGATGTCCTTGGCGATGGTGGCGCCGTAGCGGGCCTTTTCCTCCGGCCGGTTGCGGCGGCGCTCGAAGGCGATGATGCGGGTGGCGAGGGTGAAGGCTTCCTTCAGGTCGTGCGTCACCATCACCACGGTCATCTCGCACTCGTTCCACAGCTTCAGCATCAGCTGGTGGATGTCGGCGCGGATGCCGGGATCGAGCGCGCCAAAGGGCTCGTCCAGCAGCAGGATCTTGGGCTTCCTCATGATCGCCTGCGCCAGCGCGAGGCGCTGCTGCATGCCGCCGGAAAGCGCGGCGGGATACTTGTCCTCCGCGCCCTTGAGGCCGACTTCCTCGATGAGGGCGCGGGCCTCGTCCTGCGCCTGCCGGCGACGGGCGCCGAACACGCGGCCGGTGAGCGGCGCCTCCGCCATCTCGGCGGAAAGCAGCACGTTGCCCAGCACGGTGAGATGCGGGAATACCGAATAGCGCTGGAAGACGACGCCCCGGTCGGCGCCCGGCTCGGGGGCGATGGGCCGGCCCTCGATGAGCACCTCGCCCCGCGTCGCGGTTTCCTCGGAGAGGAGGATGCGCAGGAAGGTGGTCTTGCCGCAGCCGGAGGGGCCGACGAGGGCGATGAAGGAGCGCGGCGCGAACTCAAGGCAGATGTCCTCGAGCACGATCTGCTCGCCATATTCCTTCCAGAGATGGCGCACGGAAATGGCGGTCATTTCGCGCCTCCGAACCAGGGGAAGAGGGCGCGGCGGGCGCGGGCGAGGCCGAAATCCATGGCCACTGCGATGAGGGTGATCCAGGCCACGTAGGGCAGGATCACATCCATTGCGAGATAGCGCCGCACGAGGAAGATGCGATAGCCGAGGCCTGAATCCGAGGCGATCGCCTCCGCCGCGATGAGGAAGAGGAAGGCCGGGCCCAGCGACAGGCGCAGCCCGTCCATCAGGCGGGGCAGGATCTGCGGCAGCACCACGCGGACCATCATCTGCCAGGTGGAGGCGCCGAGTGTCTGCGCCTTGATCATCTGCTCGCGCGGCAGCTCCTCCACCCGCATGGCGAGGTCGCGGATGAGGTAGGGTGCGATGCCGATGGTGATGAGGGCGATCTTGGATTCCTCGCCCAGCCCCATGACGATGAACAGGATGGGCAGCAGCGCCAGCGGCGGCACCATGGAGACCATGGCGACGAACGGCGCCAGCAGCGACCGCACGATGGGCAGCATGCCCACCAGCACGCCGACGATGAGGGCGATGACGGTGGCGATGGCCAGCGCCGAGAGCAGCCGCTCCATGCTGGCGAAGGTGTCGGTCCACAAGAGGTAGTCGCCGGTGCGCGCATCGGCGGTGAAGGCCATCTTCACGATGGCATTGCCGAGGGAGGGCAGGCTCGGCAGCAGCTTGTCGTCCGGGTTCTCCGCAAGGCGCTGCGCCGAGCCGAGGATGTAGGCGAGGACGACGAGGGCGAACGGGAGGACGGCAAGGAACAGCGCCGTTCCCCGATCCGGCCTGACATTGATGAGGCGCATCAGCGCTGCTCCTGAAGGGTGGGAAAGAGCGGGGCGGGATGGCCGCCCGGCCCGGAGAGTGATGAAGGAGAGGCGCCTCGCGCCCCGGCCGACTGGAGCGCCAGCGCAAGGAGAGCCGGGGCCCAGCGCAAGGCTACGCCGAAGGCGGCTCCTGCCAGCCGCGCTGGCAGGGTATCGCCTGCTGCGCAGGGCTTTCTCCTGGATCCTGGATCAGCGCTCAGGCTGCGCCTTCGCTTGTCCGGGATACGAGGGCGCCCCTCACAGCTTCCCGTCGGCGACCAGCGCCATCCAGGTGTCGGTGAAGCGCAGCTTCACGTTCTTGGCGTCGCCGAGCACCTTGCCGCCGGGCAGTTCGATGCCGATGGCGTCGGCAGACTTGGCGCCGGAGCCGAGCAGTTCCTTCTCGAACAGGAACTTGCGCACGCGGTCCATGGTGGTGCCCACATCCGGCGAGCGCACGAAGGCCACGGCCTCGGGCGCCTTGGCGAAGAGGCGGGTGGCGGCGAGCTGGCTGTCGAAGCCGGCGAGGTCGGTGCCGGAGGCCTTGCCCATGGCCTCGCGCGCCGCCTTGCCTTCGGGCGTGTCGGCGGTGAAGAGGGCGGTCGTCTCGTACCAGATGCCCACCAGCGCCTTGGCGAAGTCCGGGTTGTCCTTCAGCACGGCGGTGTTGGCGACGAGGAGGTCCATGATCTCGCCGGGGATCTTGGACGAATCGAACACCGCGTGGGCGTTCTTGTCGGTGAGGATTTCCGACACCAGCGGGTTCCAGGTGACGACCGCGGTGACCGCCTTGGTCTTGTAGGCGGCGACCATGTCAGCGTCCGAGGTGTTCACCACCTTCACGTCGCGCTCCTTGAGCTTGATGCTCTCAAGCGCGCGGGCGAGCAGATAGTGGGACACCGAGAATTCGACGAGGTTGACCTTCTGCCCCTTGATGGCGGCGAGGTCCTTCTTGCCCTTCAGGATCACGGCGTCATTGCCGTTGGAGAAGTCGCCGACGATGACGGCGGTGGTGTCCACGCCGCCGGCGGCGGGCACGGAGAGGGCATCCATATTGGTCACGGTGAGGGCGTCGAAGGCGCCGGCCGTGTACTGGTTGATGCTCTCCACATAATCGTTGAACTGCACCACATCGATCTTGATGCCGTACTTGTCGGCCCACTTCTTCACGATGCCGGTGTCGTTGGCATAGCCCCAGGG
>JAEWBL010000675.1 GCA_023391175.1 Pseudomonadota bacterium | reverse complement strand
CCGAGGCGGCCGATGCAACGCTTCTCCGCGCCAGGGCGCCGGCCGTTGCCGGTGCTGGAAGCGGGGCGGGAAGGATCTGCTCCTCCGGCGGCGCCTGGGCGGGCAGGCTCTTCTCCATGTGGAGGCGTGCCGCGAGCCGCACATGCCAGAAGGCCGCAAAGCGCGCAGCACGCCCCGCCCATCCCGAAAGCCCGCCCGACGCGAAGGGCTGCAGCAGCGAAATCCGGTCGTCCCGGTCGGCGATGGCGCCGGAAATCAACCGCGCTGCCAGGAAATCGAGCCCCAGCAATCCGGCACCGGGCGAAAGGGCATACCAGACACCACGGTCCCCCTCATGCAGCAACGGCATGCCGCCGGGCTCCGGCAGGGCACAGCGCCGCGCGCCCTCCACCAGCCCGGAACCGACCGGATAAACCTCGGCCGCGTGACGCCGCAGCACGCGCGCGGCGCCGACGCGGGTCAACGCCGGCAAGGCGGACTGCGCGGCGAGCGCCAGCCGGTCACCGTCGAAATGGTAGGCGAGGCCGGTGAGGCCGAACTCCTCGACGAGGCCGGCATAAGGCACGGTGCTGCCCGGCAGCCGGAAGCCCCCAGAAACCCACGGCGCGCGCGGCAGCCGTGCCACGCCCGAGCCGAGCCGGGCAAAGGCCGCCGGTCCGCATACAGCGACCTGAAAAGCGCGCACCCGCTGCCCTGCCATATCAAGATACTTGCGAACGCCCTTCAGATCGACTGAAAGGGCCCCCTCGACGTTCACGATGCGCACGCCGGACGTCCGCGCGGCCTCGTCGAGAGCCGCAGCGAGGGAGGCGGTGCGCACCCGTTCTGCCGGCACGACGCCAAGTCCGGCGGTAAATGTCTCCGTACCCAGCAATGCGGCCAGGTCCTCTGCGCCGACGAAGACGGTGGTGTCGGGCGCCAAGTCCTGACGCAGCTCATGCTCGCGATAAAGCGCGTCGGCCGCGTGGGCCCGGGCCACGGTGAGGCGGCCCCGCGGACCGATCTCGACGCCGAGACGCTCGGCAAGCGCAAGCCCCGCATCCGCCGCCTGCGCGGAGAGGATGAGCAGTTCCTGCGCATCGTCGCGGCCGACACGGCTCGAAAGATCGAGGGTTGAGAGAGGAAAGCCGGGAGCGATGACGCTGTCGAGCGGCCAGGAGGGGGCAGCCGCCGACGGACCGGCCATGGCCAGCAGCACCACGTCGCGTCCGCGCCGGGCGAGATCCGCCGCCAGCACGAGGCCGGCGACATCTCCGCCGACCACGCAGACATCGCAGTCGATGATCCGCTTGGGACCGGCGGCGGAGCGCTCGGGCACCATCGCATCGCGCGCGGGGGGCCGGTGCGCAGACGTCTGGCTCATGAATTGGTCCAATAAGAGATGGGGAATGCTGACGCCGCCAGCTTGAGAAAGCGTTTATTTGCGGCGCTCTAATGGCGTTTGGCCGGCTATTGCGCCGGGGGGCGTGACGCTGCGGCGCGGCAGCAGACGTTGCGCTGCACAGGTCGCGTGCGTCATAAGGAGCCGCATTTCGTTGATCGGTTAGTAACCATGCGCCGACTCATATTGCTGCGTCATGCGAAGTCGGACTGGCCGGACGGCATCGCCGACCCGGAGCGGCCGCTTGCGGCCCGGGGCAGAAACGCGGCGCCCCGCATTGGCGCCTATATCGCGCAGGAGCACCTGCTGGCCGATCGCATCCTGGTGTCCCCCGCCCGCCGCACACGCGAGACGTGGGACCTCGTGGCCGCCCGCCTGCCCCAGCCGAAGGTGGTGGCGAGCGAGCCCCGCGTCTACGACGCCTCCGCCGCCCGCCTCATGACCGTGCTGCGCGAGCAGCCGAAGGACGCCCACAGCGTGATGCTGGTGGGCCACAATCCCGGCCTCGAAGACCTCGCCGAGCTGCTTGTGGCTGCGGGTCCGGCGCCCCATCTTGCCAGCATGGCAGAGAAATTCCCGACCGGCGGCCTCGCCGTCATCGACCTTCCCGTGGACGAGTGGAGCGCAACCGCGCCCGGCATCGGCCGCCTCGACCGCTTCGTCACCCCGCGCGACCTCGGCGGAAACGACTGACGATGGCGTTCTTCACGGACGCCGTGGACGACGCGCGGATCGCGCTTCAGGCCCTGGCGGATCGGGTGGAGGGCATCGCCCATCCCACCCTCCGCCTCGGCGTGACCGGCCTGTCGCGGGCGGGAAAGACCATCTTCACCACGGCCCTCATCCACGCGCTCACCAAGGGCGCCCGGATGCCGGTGTTCGAGCCCTACCAGTCCGGCCGCATCGCCCGCGCCGAGCTGCAGCCCCAGCCGGACGACGCGGTGCCGCGGTTCGCCTATGAGGCCCATATGGAGATGCTGGGTGCGGAGAGGCGCTGGCCGTCCTCCACCACCCGCGTCAGCGAGCTGCGTCTCGCCATCCGCTACGCCACGCGACGCGGCAGCCTGAAAACCCTCACGCTGGACATCGTGGATTATCCCGGCGAGTGGCTGCTCGACCTGCCGCTTTTGAACATGTCCTACGCCGAATTCGCCCGCCAGAGCCTCGCCCTTGCGCGGGCGCAGGCGAGGGCCGAGGTGGCGGCGCCGTTCCTCGCTGCCGTGGCCGATGCCCCTGCAAGCGGCCCGGCCGAAGAGGCCAGGGCGCGGGAGGTGGCCGCGCGCTTCACCGCCTATCTCGCCGCCTGTCGCAGCGAGCGACTGGCCATGAGCCTGCTGCCCCCCGGCCGCTTCCTCATGCCCGGCGACCTCGAAGGGTCCCCTGCTCTCACCTTCGCCCCGCTGGACGTGGAGGACGCGCCTTCCCGCGCAGATACGCTGGGCGGCATGATGGAGCGACGTTTCGAGGCCTACAAGCACGCCGTGGTTCGGCCCTTCTTCCGCAACCACTTCGCCCGGCTTGATCGGCAGATCGTGCTGGTGGACACGCTGTCGGCCTTGAATGCCGGGCCCGCCGCCCTCGCCGATCTCGAGCGGGCACTGGACGGCATCCTCGCCGCCTTCCGCACGGGGCGGAACAGTCTGGTAAGCACCCTTTTCCGGCCGCGCATCGAGAAGGTGTTGTTCGCCGCGACCAAGGCGGACCACCTGCATCGCGCAAGCCATGACCGGCTGGAGGCGGTGCTCGGCCGCCTGGTGGAGCGGGCCCGCGAGCGGGCGCATGACCGTGGCGCGACCCTCGACGTGGTGGCCCTCGCCGCAATCCGCGCCACCCGCGAGGCGCGCGTGCGGCGGGGCGGACATGAGCTGGACGCCATCGTCGGCACGCCCGAGGCGGGGCAGGAGGCCGGCGGCCACGTGTTCGACGGCGAGGAGGAGGTGGCCGTGTTTCCGGGCGAGCTGCCCGCCGACCCAGATGCGCTGTTCGATCCGTCGGGCGCGGGATTCCGGGGCCTCGCCTCGTCCGGGGCAGGCGATGGGCAGGGCGACGTGGATTTCCGCTTTCTGCGCTTCCGGCCGCCCGCCGGCATCGGCGAGGGACCAATCCCGCACATCCGGTTGGACCGGGCGCTTCAGTTCCTGCTGGCCGACCGGCTCGTGTGAGCCGGCGGGCAGCTCAGGCCGCCGGTCAGAACTTTGCGGACGCCCAGCGCACCATCTGAACCAGCACCTGCTCCTGCGCCTGATCGAGGGCGGCGGTGGCGGAGGGGCCAGCGGAGGAGGCAGCCGGCACGGCGGCGCGGAACACCTGCGCCGCCAGGATGCGACCGCTCTGGGTGCCGATGAGCTTGGCGGAGATCTCCACCACCGCCACGGGTCCCTGATCGGTAATGCGCAGCGCGAAGGTGCGGATGTCCGTCACCAGCGTGTAGTCAGCGTTCACGCCGTCGCCGGGACGGGCGACGCGGCGCAGCTTGCTCGCATTCTCGAACGCCTGGATCGTGCGGGCGTGCAGCAGCGCCGGAAGATTGTCGCTCCACTGGGCATCGGCCAGATAGGCCACCTGCCCCGCGCCGGGCTCCACCATGATCTTGTCGGTGTTGAGCACGGCGAGCGCCGTCGGCGCCACCACCACGAGCTGTCCGTTGCCGGCGCCGCCGGCCGTGAAGCCGCCGGGTGCGGAGAGATTGTAGGTCGGGGTTGGGGTCGAGCCGCAGGCGGCGAGGGAGAGGGCGGCGCCGGCGAAGAGGAGCGCGCCGAGCAGGCGGCGCGTCAGGGAGGCGGCACGGGTCGGCATACGGGTACGGGGGGCGGGAACGTCGCTCATGATCGGCTCATCGCCCGTATTTCGGAATGGAGGTGCCGCCGCCCAGGATGAATTGCTGGGGGTTGCGCTCGATGCCCCTGAGCACGCGGTCGATCTCGCCGAGGGTGCGGCGGCCGTCGGTCGCCAGCGCCTCGAACTGCTTGAGGCCGGGACCGGTGAAGCGGCTGATCTCGTTGGTGAGGAGCGCAGTCCGCTGGTCCAGATTGTCGGCCAGCTTGCGCACGGAGGTGGCGGCCTCGGTGGCCTGGTTGAGCAGGCCGTTCTTGTCCTCGGTCGCGGTCTTGAGGTTCGCAACCACCTCGTCGACCCGCTGTGCCACGCCATTGAGCTGCTTCACGAGCACGTTCGCCTGCTCGATCACGCTCGCCACGTCGTCGGACTTGGAGGCGACAGCCTGCGAGAAGGTGTCGATGTTGCGGATGATGTTCTTGATCTCGTCCGGGTTGATCGAGTCGAGCACCAACTCGATCTTCTTGGCGACGCCCTGCGCCGTGTTGATGAGGCCGGACATGCCCGCGCCACCGTCCGCGGAGATGCGCGGAATGCCATTGGGGCCAGGGGGAAGGGGCGGCGCGTCCGGCTTTCCGCCGCGGATGGACACCGCGATGATGCCGGTGAGGCCCTGCGACTCCAGGCCTGCGCGCGCGTCGGAGAGCACCGGCACCTTGTTGTCGATGCCGATGTGGACGAGCACCTGCCCGGGCTGGCCCGGCACGAGGCCGAGGCTCGTCACCTGGCCCACGGGAATACCGTTGAACAGCACCGAGTTGCCCTGGCGCAGGCCGGCCACCGAGCCGTCGAAGACGATCTCATAGACCTTGCGGGCCGTGGAATCGTGCGGCCCGGCGAACCAGTACACGAAGCCGAACGCGGCCGCGATGACGGCGAGCGTGAAGGCTCCGATGATGGTGTAATTGGCCCGTGTTTCCATGCCTCATCCCGGTTCCGTTGCAGCCTGCCCCGCTTTACCGGCCTGCTCCTTGTCCTGGCGCGCCCCCCAACCCGCCCCCCCCGCACAAACCCCCCCCACCCGCCCACCCA
>JAEWBL010000633.1 GCA_023391175.1 Pseudomonadota bacterium | reverse complement strand
CGCTGCGCAGTTGGTCCGGTGTCTTCAGGCGTGTCATGTCTCAAGAACCCGTGTCTCAGGGACCGTCGGGCACCGGACGAGACCGCCCGGCGCGAAGGTGAAGCGGGGGATTACTGGACCACGATGTTGCCGGCCTTCACCACCTCGCGCCAGCGCTGCTCCTCGGCGGCCTGGAATGCGGCGAACTCGGCCGGGGTGTTGGCCACCACCTCGAAGCCCAGGTCATTGAATTTCGCCTTCACGCCGGGGTCAGCGAGGGCAGCCTTGAAGGCGTCCACCACCTTGGCCTTCACCTCCGGCGACAGGCCCTTGGGTGCGGCCGCGGCCTGCCAGGAATAGACATCGATGCCGTCCACGCCGCCCTCCTTGAGGGTCGGGATGTCTGGAAACTGCGTGTTGCGCGCGGCGGCTGTGACGCCGAGTGCCTTCAGCTTGCCGGCCTTGATCTGGTTCGCCACCGCGCCGAGGTTCTGGAAAGAGACATCCGCATGGCCGGCGATGAGGTCGCTGATGGCCGGTCCGCCCCCCTTGTAGGGCACGTGGATGCCGTTGGTGCCGGTCTTCTGCCAGAACAGCGCGGCGGTGAGGTGGTCGGAGGAGCCGACGCCGGAGGAGGCGAAGGTCACCTTGTCCGGGTTCTTCTTCAGATACTCCACCAGTTCCTTCACCGAGTTCGCCGGAAAATTGGGGTTGGCCACCAGCACGTTGGGCGTGCGCACGGCCACCGTGATGAGGTCGAAATCGGACTTGGGCGAATAGCTCAGCGCCGGATAGAGCGCCGGATTGATGGCGAAGACGCCGATGGAGCCCACCAGCAGCGTGTAGCCGTCTGCCGGCGCGGTCTTCACATGGGTCGCGCCGGTGCCTCCGTTGGCGCCAGGGCGGTTGTCGATGACCACCGGCTGGCCTAGCGCCTCGCTCACCTTCTGCGAGGTCAGGCGCGCCGTGCTGTCGGAGGCGCCGCCGGGCGGGAAGGGCACCACCACGGTGACGGGCCGCTGCGGATAGGTCTCCGCCGCCGCCGCGCCGGCGAGGGGCAGGGCGGTTGCGGCGAGCACGGCGAGAAGCGCGCCGGCGGCGAATGAGCGGGACGGGCGTTGCAAATGGATCATGGGTCCTCCCGGGGCCGGTTGGCTGCGCGGTTGCGGTGCGCGGGCTTCACGGGCGCCATCCATGCCGCCCGGAATTGGGGCAGGCGGATGCGCCGGCGGCGGTCGTTTCCTCGGCGGCCCCTGCCTGAGGCGGGGCCTTCTCATTTATGGGTCCACTAAAACGCTAATGCATCAGTGGCGTCAAGCGCCTGATTTGCTATCCTCGCGGGATGGACACGACGACCATGGACCCGACGCGCAGCGCGCGGCCCTCCCGCGATCCCTCCCGCCATGCGGCGCCGCAGGTGTTCGATTATCTGCGCGAGCGGATCATCACGCTGGACATGCCGCCGGGCACGCTGATCTCCCGCGCCGAATTGCAGGACCTGTTCGGCTTCTCCTCGACGCCGGTGCGCGACGCGCTCCTGAAGCTCCAGGAGGAGCAACTGGTGGAGATCTTCCCACAGCACGCCACTGTGGTGAGCCCCATCGATCTGGAACTCGCCCGGCAGGCGCACTTTCTGCGCCGCTCCATCGAGCTGGAGGCGGTGCGCACGGTGGCGCTGGGCGAGGAGCATGCGGGGATCGCCGCCCGCCTCGATGGGGTGATCGCCCTCCAGGACGAGCGGCTCGCGCGCGGCGACCTTCCCGGCTTCGATGCCGGCGACCGCGACTTCCACCGCGTGCTGTTCGACGCCACCGGCATCCACAGCCTGTGGCTGATGGTGCGCCGCTATTCCGGCCATATCGACCGCATCCGCCGCCTGCATCTGCCCATGCCGGGCAAGGCGGAGCGGGTGCTGCGGGAGCACCGGGCGGTGGCCGCCGCGGTGCGGGCCGGCGATGCCGGCGCGGCCCAGGAGGCGCTGCGCACGCATCTGTCCAACTCGCTCGCCTATGCGCCGGATCTCGTCGCGCTGTGGCCGGCCTATTTCCGCAGCTAAGCGCGGCTCGTCTTCATGGTTAACCGCACGAGCGGCAGCGGGAGGTTATCACTCGGGGTCACATGCCTACGCCTGCTGAGACGCGACGGGCATGCTCAGGCGCCCACCACGACTTTGCCAAGGCCCGACTTGAGCGCATGCTCCAGGCGCTCGTCCGGGGGCGTGATCTCGGTGACGAGGTCGCGCAAATGCGCCTTGTTGCCCAGCGGCTCCAGCACCATCTCGCGCGGCTCCAGGCGCGCCGTGCAAGCATAATCCACCTTGCCGTCGACGATAATCATGCACTCCTTGCAGGTGTTGGCATTGATGCATGAATGGCGGACGGACAGCGTGGAATCGAGGTTGGTGCGCACGAAGCGCAGCCCGTCCAGCACCGACTGGCCAGGCGTGTAGGGCACCTCATAGGTCGAGGTGCGGGCATCCTCACCGGCATGGCCGCGGCGGACGATCAGGGTGGCGGTCTCACGCATCAGGCGACCTCGCAGAGGGTGCGGCCCTCGACCGGGGCGCGGTCGAGCACAATGTCTTCTCCCGCCAGCTTCACCGTGTGGTGCAGCACGAAGGCGGGATCCATGGCGGGGAAATCGTCGCGCTGGTGGGCGCCGCGGCTCTCCTTGCGGACGAGCGCGGAGCGCGTCACCGCTTCGGCGACGAGAAGCATGGAGCGCAAGTCGAACCAGTCGAGCCGCGCCATGTTGTAGGGACCGGGCGTGCCCGGCGGCAGTGCGCCGAGGCGCGCCTTGAGGTCCGCAATTCCGGCTAGCGCCGTGCGAAGACCCTCCTCGGTGCGGAATGGGCCGACGTTCACGGCCATGGTCTGCTGCAGCTCGGCGATGAGGCCGGCGTGG
>JAEWBL010000620.1 GCA_023391175.1 Pseudomonadota bacterium | reverse complement strand
AGGCGGGCGCGAGGGCCAACACGGGTGCGAGGGCCACGCCGGCCGTCAGGGCGACGGCAAGGCCAAGGCGCGCGCCCATGGGGCGGAAGCTGAGGAGACGACGGCGAAGGTCCATGGACCGCTCCCTCGGTGCGCGGCACCGTTGCGGGAGGCGAGGCGTGCGATGCGGCCGCGGAAGCTCCGAAGAGGCTCCAGCCCGCAGATCGTTCGACCGGCCCCCTGGATCGCGTCCCCGCATGTCGGAGCGAGGGGCGATCCATCTCTTGGCGTGGACGCGTTCCCGGCCGCAACGGACGAAAACGCTCTGACGAGAAATGACCGACCGGCGCCCGTCATCCCGTGTCCCGGAACGACGCAGCCCGACCCCGCGTCGTCATCTATGCGCAAGGAGGGCCGCTCGCCAAGAGGGACGTTTGCGGAACGTCAGCGATTCCCGCTGCGCCGTCGCGCCGCGGCGGTCCGCCCCCGAAGGAGCGGACGGCGCGACAGCGCGGACGGCAGGCATGTTTCCAGCATCCCCCGGCGCGTCCGGGGGATGACCATTCACCGGAAGAGGCGAGCGGCCGTCAGTGGCCGCCGCCGGCTCCCGCCTCCGGCGCGGGGGGCGCTGAGACCTTCGGCCGGGCGCCGGGACGCAGGCGCTCGCGCAGGCCCTGGAACATCACGTAGAGCGGCGGGATGACGAAGATGCCGAGGAAGGAGGCGGCGATCATGCCGCCGAACACCGGCGTGCCCACGTTCTGCCGCGCCATCTGCGCCGCGCCGGTGGCGACCACCAGCGGGAACAGGCCGAGGATGAAGGCGAGCGAGGTCATCATCACCGGCCGGAACCTGAGGCGCGAGCCCTCGGTGGCGGCGGCGAGCAGGTCCTCGCCATGCTCGCGCCGCTCCTTGGCGAACTCGACGATGAGGATGCCGTTCTTCGCCGCGAGGCCGATGAGCACGATCATGCCGATCTGGCCATAGAGGTCGAGGGTCAGCTGCCCGATGACGATGGCCGCATAGGCGCCGAGCATGCCCACCGTGACGGAGAGCAGCACCGGCACCGGGATGGACCAGCTTTCATAGAGCGCCACCAGGAACAGGAAGGCGAACAGCACGGCGAAGGCGAGGATGATGCCCGTCTTGCCCTCCGCCTTCTTCTCCTGGAACGAGGTGTCGGTCCACGCGCCGGAGAAGCCCTGCGGCAGGGTCTTGGCCGCCACCGCGTCCATGGCGGCGAGGGCCTGGCCGGAGGAGACGCCGGGGGCGGGATTGCCCTGCACCGTCACCGCGCGCTTGTTGTTGTAGCGGATGAGCGCCGGCGGGCCGACCTCCACCCGCACCTCCACGATGGAGCGGAGCGGGATCATCTCGCCTTTGTTGTTGCGCACATGGATGCGGTAGATGTCCTCCACATCCTTGCGGTCCTCGCCCTCCGCCTGCACCTGCACCTGCCAGGTGCGGCCGTAGAGGTTCATGTCGTTCACGTACATGCCGCCCAGCGAGGTCTGCAGCGCGGTGAACACGCTGTCGAGCGGCACGCCCAGCACCTGCGCCTTGTCGCGGTCGATGTCGAGCTGGAGCGAGGGGTTGGTGGCGGAATAGGTGGAGAACACGCGGGTAAGCTGCGGGTCCTGGTTGGCCGCGATGAGGAGGCCGCGCAGCACCTGTGCCAGCACCTTCGGGTCGCCGGCGCGCAGGTCCTGCAGGACGAAGGAGAAGCCGCCGCCGGAGCCGAGGCCGACGATGGGCGGCGGGCCGAGGGGCACCACCGTGCCGCCGGGGATCATCCGCATCTTCTCGCCGAGGCGGGCGATCACCGCGTTGGCGCTCTCGTCCTTGCCCTTGCGCTCCTCGAACGGCTTCATGGTGACGACGATGAAGGCGGCGTTGGGCTGGGAGTAGCTGTCGATGAAGTTGAGGCCGATGACGGAGGTGTAGTCCTCCACCGTGTGCTCTTCCTTGAGCAGGGCCTCGGCCTTGCGGATCACCTCCGTGGTGCGGCCCACCGAGGCGCCGCCGGGCAGTTGCACGATGACGAAGAAGGCGCCCTGGTCGTCCTCGGGGAGGAAGCCCGTGGGCGTCAGCTTCGCCAGAGCGAAGATGCCGCCCGAAGCGACGAACACGCAGACGAGGCCGATGAGGGAGAAACGCACGAGCCGCGCCACCACCGATCCGTAGGCGTCGCGCACCTTGTCGATGGCGCGCATGACATAGCCGATGGGCCCCTTCTTCGGCCCGTGCGAGGGCTTCAGGAGGATGCCGCACAGGGCCGGCGAGAGGGTCAGCGCGTTGATGGCCGAGAGGAACATGGCCACCGCCACCGTGATGGCGAACTGGCGGAACAATTCGCCCGAGATGCCGGGGATGAAGGCCACCGGCACGAACACGGAGAGCAGCACCAGGGTGATGGCGATGATGGGGGCGGTGATCTCCGCCATGGCCTTCTTGGTGGCATCGGCGGGGGAGAGCTCGGGATGCTCCTCCATCACCCGCTCGACATTCTCCACCACCACGATGGCGTCGTCCACCACGATGCCGATGGCGAGCACGATGGCGAGCAGCGACACGGTGTTGGCCGAATAGCCGATGGCGTTCAGCACGATGAAGGTGCCGATGAGGCTCACCGGCACGGCGAGCGTCGGGATGAGGGTGGCGCGGAAGGAGCCGAGGAAGAGATAGACCACCAGCACCACGAGGATGAACGCCTCGATCAGCGTCTTCTCCACCTCGTGCATGGTGTCGGTGACGAACACGGTGGGGTCGTAGGTGACCTTCCAGGCGAGGTCTTCGGGGAAGGCCTTCGCCAGCTCGTCCATGCGCTTGCGCACGGCGTCGATGGTGGTGATGGCGTTGGCGCCGGGCGACTGGTAGAGCGCCAGCACCGCAGACGGGCCGCCGTTGAAGAGGGTTTCGCGGTCGAGGTTCGCCGCCCCCATCTCGAGGCGCGCCACGTCGCCGAGGCGCAGCACCGAGCCGTCCGCATTGGTGCGCAGCACGATGTTCTCGAACTCCGCGACGCTGGAGAGCCGGCCCTTGGTGCGCAGGTTCAGCTGCAATTGCTGGTCGTCCGCCACCGGGCGGGCGCCGAGGCGGCCCACCGCGGCCTGGATGTTCTGCGAGCCGATGGCCTTCACCACGTCCTCGGCGGTGAGGCCGAGGCCGGTGAGGCGGTCGGTCTTCACCCAGGCGCGCATGGCGTAGTCCTGCGGACCCCACAGGGCCGCATCGCCGACGCCGGGGATGCTCTTCAATTCGTCGAGCACGTTGATGGTGACGTAATTGGAGATGTAGAGCGGGTCCCAGGTCTTCTTGGGCGAATACACCGCCAGCACGCCGAGCAGCGCGGACGACTTCTTCTTCACCGTCACGCCCTGGCGCTTCACGTCCTCCGGCAGCTTGGAGAGCGCGACCTGCACCCGGTTGTTCATGTTGACGGTGTTGATATCAGGGTCGGTGCCCAGATCGAACGAGCCGGTGAGGGTGTACGACCCGTCGTCGCCGGACACGCTCTTCATGTAGATGAGCTTGTCCACGCCCACCACCTGCGCCTCGATAGGCTGGGCGACGGTGGAATCCACCACCTCGGCGGAGGCGCCGGGGTAGAAGGTGGTCACCGACACCTGCGGCGGGATGATGTCGGGATATTGCGACACCGGGATCGCAAGGAGCGAGAGCAGGCCAGCGATCACCGTGACGATGGCGATGACGATGGCGAGCCGCGGGCGGTCGACGAAGACGGAGGAGAGCATCGGCTCAGCCCTTCAGACCGACGACGGGGGTCGCGCGCACGGGGGCGCCGGGGCGCAGCGCCTCGAAGCCGTCCACCACCACCGGCTCGCCGGCCTTGATGCCGTCCACGATGATGTTGCTGCCGACGTTGCCGCCCGGCTTCACCCGCCGCACCACCGCCTTGCCGTCCTCCACCACGAAGACGTAGACGCCGGCCTGGTCGGCGATGAGCGCTGCCTGCGGGATGACGATGCGTTCCTCGGGCTTGCCGGCCTTCAGCTCCACCCGCACCAATTGGCCGTCCACCAGCTGGCCCTTGGGGTTGGGCACGTCCGCGCGCATCACCACGGTGTCCGTGGTGCGGCTCACCGAGACGTCGATGAAGTTGATGCGGCCCACCTCGCTGTAGAAGCCGCCATCGGGAAACTTGATGCGGACCTCCACATTGGAGAGGTCCACCTTGCCCTCTTCCTTCTGCGCTTCCTGATAGTCACGCTGGCTCACCGGGAAGGTGACATACATGGGGTCCTGGCTCACCACCGTGGCCAGCGGGCCGCTCTCCGGGCCGATGATGTGGCCGCGGGTGAAGGCGGTGCGGCCGATGCGGCCGGTGATGGGGGAGACGATGTCGGTGTAGCCGAGATTGATCTTCGCCGTGTTCAGCGCCGCCTCGGCGGTGAGCAGCGCACCCTTGGAGCTGTCCTCGTTGGCGATCGCCTGGTCGCGCGCCACCGCCGTGCCGGCATTCTTGGCGAGCAGCTCCTCGGCGCGCTCGCGCTGGATCTTGGCGAGGGCGAGGGCGGCCTTGGCCCGCTCCACGTCGCCCTGCGCCTGCTGCACATCGGCCTCGAACGGCGGCTTCTCGATGCGGTAGAGGGGCTGGCCCTCCTTCACCGTCTCGCCATCCTTGAAGAGCACCGCCTCCAGCATGGCCTTCACGCGGGCGCGGATGTCCACCCGCTCGGGCGCTTCCACGCGGCCGACGAATTCCATGGAATCGGCGATGGGCTTGAGTTCCGCCGCGACAACGCCGACGGGGATCGGGCCCTGCTGGGCGCGGGCGGGCATCGCGCCGAATGCCAGCGCGAGCGGCGCGGCGAGGGCCGCGGCACGCAGGAGGGAGGTGGAACGGGCGGACTTCCGATGAGATACGACGCGCATGATGTTCCCCCTGACCGGCCGGACGATGCGCGTCGCCCGGCGTGACCCCCGAAACCGGCATCGCCGGCCGTCTTGCGTCAACTTGCGTGCGTCAACTTGCTTGCGTAAATTTGCCGAACCTTCCGCTGCGCGAAGGATCGCCGCAACGATCACCCGGGCCGGCGCAGATTTATTCAAGCTTCGCCGGTCCGGACATTAGGCACGCCGCGCGGGGCGCGCAACGAGACATTGGCGCCGGAGCACGTCGGACGGATGACCATCTGCCGCCACCAGCGGCGGACTCACGCGCCTCAGGCGACGCTGAGCGGGAACGGCACCACCTGCGCGCCGGCGCTGTCGGAGATCGCCGGCGGCTGCGCCACCGCTCCGTCCGCCGCCAGCACCTGGCGCACCTCGTCCACCACCGAGGCGGCCTCGGGGGCGATGTCCATGTTGGCGAGCAGACGGTCGAGCAGGGCCAGCAGGCGCGAGCGCTCCTGCGGCGTCTTCAGGAGCGCGGGCAGCGTCGCGATGGCTGCCGTCTCGTCCCGATCCACGATGATGGACTGCCGCCGGATGATGGCCTGGGCGACGTCAGACGGCAGGGACATGAGCCCCAGTTCATAGCCCACCAGCTCGCGGATCTGCTTCAGGGTGGAGAGCCGGCGCTCGTTGCCGCCGCGCTTGAAGCCGATCAGCGCCACGCGCACGCCGGCGTCGGTGAACCCGCCTTCGCGGATGCCGGCGAGCGCCGCCGCCACTGCGGCCGGCGGCTGCTCCACCAGCGCTGCGGCGGTGGCCGGCGCGGTGAGGTCCGGGTCCAGCATGGCGGCGGTGCCGTAGAGGCGGAAGAACTCCGTCTCCACCGTCGCGTCACGCAGGCGCCGATAGAGATCCCAGCCGGCGGTGATGGCCGTGGCGGCGAAATGCTCGCCGGCCACGTGCACCCCCTTCTCGTCCCGCGGGGTGCGCTGGCTGCGGGCGAAATCGGCGAGCGGCGCCATGGCCTTGAGCCACGGGTTGAGGTCCGAGA
>JAEWBL010000595.1 GCA_023391175.1 Pseudomonadota bacterium | reverse complement strand
ATGCACAGGCTAATGGGTGGATCGCCCGGACAAGCCGGGCGATGACCCAATATGGGGCTCCTCTCCCGCGAGGGGAGAGGGGGCCCCTCACCAGGTCGCCTTGAAATTCCGGTAGAGCCGCTCCGCCGCCGCCGCGAACACCGGCATCCGCTCCTGCGCGGCCGCCTCGATCAGGGCCTGCCCGCCCTCGCCGGTGATGGCCTCCAGCGCGCAACGGTATTCCGGGATCACGCCCCATTCGCCGACGGTCTCGTCGGTCAGCTCCACGTGATACTGGATGCCGAACGCCTTCTCCCCCACCTGCAGGGCCTGAATGGCGCAATGCGCGTTCTCGGCCAGGGCCACACCGCCCGGCGGGAGGGCCAGCACGGCGGCGCCGTGCCACTGGAGAGTCGGGAAGGTGGGGTCGAGCCCCCGGAAAAGGGGGGATTCGCGCCCGGCCGCCGTCAGCGAGACCTCGGAGACCCCCACTTCCGGCCGCGGCATGAGGCCCACCTTTCCGCCCAGCGCATCGGCGAGGAGCTGGTGGCCCAAGCAGACGCCGAGATAGGGCTTGCCCGTCGCCACCCAGTCCCGGATGGCGGCCTTCTCGGCCACGAGCCAGGGCAGCTCTTCCTCCTGCCACACGTCCATCGGACCGCCGAACACCATGAGGGCGGCGTAGTCGTCGAACGGCGGGATGGCCTCGCCCTCGTCCAGCTCCACGGCGTGCCACGCCACGCCGTCGGCCTGCATGAAGTCGCGGAAGCGACCTGGGTGCTCGCAGGCGACGTGCTGAAAGACGAGGACTTTCAAGGGAGGCCTCCATGCTGGCCCTTGGGGCCGGTTGCCTGATACTGTGCCGCCGGACGGGAGCGGAGCAACAGCCATTCCTCTCAGTTAAATATCTTTCATGTCAGGTGCGCAAAGGCTGATGATTCGCCGGCCCGCCAGGGCGCGGATCGAGGCCGAAGCGGCTCCGGCGTTGACTCCCCACGCTTTCGCGACTAAGAACCCGCCACCTTGCGGGCCCGGAGTGGCCCGCTTGGCGTTTCACGCACCCGTGGCTTCGCAAGGCAGCGCGCCGGGCGAGCCTGTCGGCGGAACGGTCCGGAACCGCTTGGTTCCCAAGCCATTTCGCAGAGGAGGGGCGCGATCCAAACCCGAACGAACCAACAGGGATCCGCGTTACATGAGCAAGCGCATTGCGGCCAAGCACAAGATCGATCGCCGTATGGGCGAGAACATCTGGGGCCGCCCCAAGAGCCCGGTCAACCGTCGTGAGTACGGTCCCGGCCAGCACGGCCAGCGCCGCAAGGGCAAGCTGTCCGACTTCGGCGTGCAGCTGCGCGCCAAGCAGAAGCTGAAGGGCTATTACGGCTCCATCGGCGAGAAGCAGTTCCACAAGGTCTATGTGGAAGCCTCCCGCCTCAAGGGCGACACCGGCGCCAACCTGATCGGCCTGCTCGAGCGTCGCCTCGACGCGGTGGTCTATCGCGCCAAGTTCGTGCCCACCATCTTCGCCGCCCGCCAGTTCGTCTCGCACGGCCACGTGAAGGTGAACGGCCAGCGCGTAAACATCCCGTCCTACCTCGTGAAGGTCGGCGACGTGGTCGAGGTGAAGGAAGCGTCCCGCCAGCTCGCCATCGTGCTCGAGGCCCAGCAGCTCGCCGAGCGCGACGTGCCGGACTACATCGAGCTCGACACCCACAAGCTCGCCGCGCGCTTTGCCCGCATCCCCGAGCTGAACGAGGTGCCCTACCCGGTCCAGATGGAACCGAACCTCGTGGTCGAGTTCTACTCGCGCTGATCCGGCGCGGGACCGAGAAAAGAAAAGGCCGCCCGGTGGGCGGCCTTTTTGTTTGGGCCGCCGCGCCGGATGACGCGGCGGGATGCCCGCACCGGGCTCAGGCGCCGGACTTCACCTCGGCCGCGGCGGCGGCGAGGAACTCGTCCATGTTGCGGCGAATCTGGTGGTCGGAGACGTCCACCTGCTTGGCGTCGAAGTCGGCGCGCAGCTTGCGGAACACGTCGTCGTCACCGGCTTCCTGCAGGTCGGCCTCGACGACGGCCTTGGCGTAGGCAAGAGCCTCATCGCCAGCGAGGCCGAGCTTCTGCGCGGCCCACATGCCGAGCTTCTTGTTGCGGCGGGCGAGCGCCCGGAACCGCGTCTCCTCGTCGAGCGCGAAAGCCTTTTCAAAACCTTCCTCGCGCTTGTCGAACGTGGTCATGGCACCCCTCTTCCTGCGAATGGGCGGCCGGCGGCCGGCCTGATCGGTTTGCGCGGACTCTGCTGATTTGGGTTGCCGCTGCGCTCACGCGAGGGCAGCCGTCGTTCCGCACGCGCGCCTTGAATATCCCTCGCCTCATATTAGATCAACGTCAGTAAAGCTCCGCGCCCCGCCACGACCGTGCGACCAGATGGCCGCCCGCTTGGGGGGCGGATGCCGAACGAGCGGACACCGGGCGAAATGGACGCGCGTTGTATCGCGCGGCCTGATCGGCTAGTGTCCGAACGGGTTTGGGGTGACCGTCAAACAGCCATCCCGGCCCCGCCGAGGAGCGTCACACGAACGGAGCCTTGGCAAACCCATGGATTTCCTCAATCGACGGTATACCCCCATGAGCCGCCGCCGCCGAATCTACGAAGGCAAGGCGAAAGTCCTCTATGAAGGACCCGAGCCCGGCACACTCATTCAGCACTTCAAGGACGATGCCACGGCCTTCAATGCGAAGAAGCACGATGTCATCGACGGCAAGGGTGTGCTGAACAACCGGATTTCGGAGTACATCTTCTCCCGGTTGAACGACATCGGGGTGCCGACCCACTTCATCCGCCGGCTGAACATGCGCGAGCAGCTCATCCGGGAGGTGGAGATCATCCCCCTCGAGATCGTCGTGCGCAACGTCGCCGCGGGCTCCATCTCGACCCGTCTCGGGATCGAGGAAGGCACCCAGCTGCCCCGCTCGATCATCGAGTTCTATTACAAGAACGACGCGCTCAACGACCCGATGGTGTCGGAAGAGCACATCACCGCCTTCGGCTGGGCCACGACCCAGGAAATCGACGACATCATCGCCCTTGCGATCCGCGTCAACGACTTCCTGTCCGGCCTCTTCCTCGGCGCCGGCATCCGTCTGATCGACTTCAAGATGGAATGCGGTCGGCTGTGGGAGAACGACATGATGCGGATCGTGGTCGCTGACGAGATCAGCCCCGATTCGTGCCGGCTCTGGGACATCAAGTCGAACGACAAGATGGACAAGGACCGCTTCCGCCGCGACATGGGCGGCCTCGTGGAGGCCTACACCGAGGTCGCGCGCCGGCTCGGGATCCTGATGGAGAACGATCCGACGCAGGGCAAGGGCCCCGTGCTGGTGAAGTGATCCGTCTATTCGGGCGGGGGCGTTGTTTCCCCACCCCGAAAAGTGCTAGGCGGGGGCCGGATCGGCCCCCGTTTTGCGTTGCCGGGCCTGTCAGGCCCCCGGCGGCGCCTGGCGGCGGGCAAGCAACAAGGCGGGCGCAGGCCCGTGCCATGAAGGCGAGGTTTCCATGAAGGCCCGAGTGATCGTCACCCTCAAGTCGGCGGTGCTCGACCCGCAGGGCAAGGCCATCGAAGGCGCGCTGCGGTCGCTGGGTGTGGCCGGCGTGCAGAGCGTGCGTCAGGGGAAGGTGTTCGACGTGGAGCTGGCCGGCAACGACCGCGCCGCCGCCGAGGGCGCCCTCAAGGAAGCCTGCGACAAGCTCCTCGCCAATACCGTGATCGAGACCTACAAGGTCGAGTTCGCCGAGTGATGTTATAGTCTGGCGGCCGCTTCAGGGAGCAAGGCCGCCGAGAGGGCATGATGGCCGAGATCACCAACGAGCTTCAGCGAGAGGTTCCGAAGTCGATCCCGCGGGACGCGAGCCCCGGCGCGCTGGCGCCGGAAGCTCGCGAAGAGATGATCGCCCGGCGCGGTCCCCGACAGGCCATCGGGCAGGACATGAACACCATATACGGCATGCACGCGGGCCGTGACGCGCGGCTCGATCGCATCGCACGCAGGCCCGGCCGCGTCGGCACCCACTGAGAGATCATGAAACCAGCCGTCATCCTCTTCCCTGGCTCCAATCGTGAGCAGGACGCCGTGCGCGCGCTGCGACTCGTCGCCGGCGCCAAGCCCCAGGTGGTGTGGCACGCCGAGCACGAGCTGCCCAAGGGCACCGACCTCGTGGTCCTGCCCGGCGGCTTCTCCTATGGCGACTATCTGCGCTGCGGCGCCATCGCCGCGCGGGCGAACATCATGGATGCGGTGCGCGCCCATGCCGCCCGCGGCGGCTTGGTGCTCGGCATCTGCAACGGCTTCCAGATCCTGTGCGAGGCGGGGCTGCTGCCCGGCGTGCTGGTGCGCAACGCGCGCCTGCGCTTCGTCTGCCGGGAAGTGCTGCTGCGGGTGGAGCGGGCAGACACGCCCTTCACCAAGGCCTATCGCAAGGGCGAGTTGATCCGCATCCCGGTGGCCCACGGCGAGGGCAATTATACCGCCGACGAGGCCACCATCGCCCGCATCGAGGGTGAAGGCCGCGTCGCCTTCCGCTACGCCCGCCCGGACAGCCGGATCGACGAGACGGACGGCCCCAACGGCGCCATCAACGGGATCGCCGGCATCTATTCCGAGAAGTTCAACGTGCTCGGCATGATGCCCCACCCGGAAAACTACATCGAGCCGGAGATCGGCCCCACCGACGGACGCGGCCTCTTCGAGAGCCTCGCCGGCGCCCTCAAGGCGGCGTGAGCCGCGGCCCCAATTCGGATCGACGCCCGTGAACCTCATTCCCAATACCCCCCGCATCACGCCGGAACTCGTCGCCGAGCATGGGCTGAAGCCGGAGGAGTACGATCACTTCGTGAAGCTGATCGGCCGCGAGCCGTCCATCACGGAGCTGGGCATCGTCTCCGCCATGTGGAACGAGCACTGCTCGTACAAGTCCTCCAAGGTCTGGCTGCGCACTTTGCCCACGACCGGCAAGCGCGTGATCCAGGGGCCGGGCGAGAATGCCGGCGTGGTGGACATCGGCGACGGCCTTGCCGTCGTGTTCAAGATGGAAAGCCACAACCACCCCTCCTTCATCGAGCCCTACCAGGGCGCGGGGACGGGCGTGGGCGGCATCCTGCGCGACGTGTTCACCATGGGCGCGCGGCCCATCGCGGCGCTCAACGCCTTGCGCTTCGGCGACTGCCACAACCTGAAGACCCGCCGCCTGCTGGCCGGCGTGGTGGCCGGCATCGGCGGCTATGGCAACTCCTTCGGCGTGCCCACGGTGGGCGGCTCGGTGGGCTTCCACAAGCGCTACAACGGCAACATCCTCGTCAACGCCATGGCCGTCGGCCTCGCGAAGACGGACGAGATCTTCTACGCGGCGGCCACCGGCGTCGGCCGGGCCATCGTCTATCTCGGCTCCAAGACCGGCCGCGACGGCATCCACGGCGCCACCATGGCCTCGGCCGAGTTCGGCGCCGACGCCGAGGAGAAGCGCCCGACCGTCCAGGTGGGCGACCCCTTCGCCGAGAAGCTGCTGCTGGAGGCCTGCCTCGAGATCATGCAGGCGGGCTGCGTGGTGGCGATCCAGGACATGGGCGCCGCCGGCCTCACCTGCTCCGCCGTCGAGATGGGCGCCAAGGGCGACCTCGGCGTGGAGCTGAACCTCGACGCCGTGCCCTGCCGCGAAACCGGCATGACGGCCTATGAGATGATGCTGTCGGAGAGCCAAGAGCGCATGCTCATGGTGATCGCCGACGGCAAGGAGGCGGAAGCCGAGGCCATCTTCAAGAAGTGGGGCCTCGACTTCGCCATCGTCGGCCACACCACCGATACCCTGCGCTTCGTGGTGAAGCACAAGGGGCTCGTGGAAGCGGACCTGCCCATCAAGGAGCTGGGCGACGAGGCGCCGGAATATCGCCGCCCTTACGAGGAGCCGGCGCCCCGCCCCGAGATCCTGCCCTCGGACGTGCGCACCACCGCCTCGGTGGCGGACGCCCTGGAGCGGCTCATCGCCTCGCCGGACCTGTGCTCCAAGCGCTGGGTGTGGGAGCAGTACGACCACCTCATTCTCGGCAACACCGTGCAGCGCCCGGGCGGCGACGCCGCCGTGGTGCGCGTGAATGACGGGCCCAAGGCCCTGGCCATGACCACCGACGTGACGCCCCGCTATTGCGAGGCCGGCCCCTTCGAGGGCGGCAAGCAGGCGGTGGCCGAGGCGTGGCGCAACCTGACCGCCGTGGGCGCCACCCCCATCGCGGTGACCGACAATCTGAACTTCGGCAATCCCGAGAAGCCGGAGATCATGGGCCAGTTCGTGGCCTGCGTGAAAGGCATCGGCGCGGCCTGCGAGGCGCTGGACTTCCCGGTCGTCTCTGGCAACGTCAGCCTCTACAACGAGACCAACGGCAAGGCGATCCTGCCCACCCCCACCATCGGCGGCGTCGGCCTGATCGAGGATCTCGACCAGACCATGACGCTGGACTTCAAGGCGGCGGGCGAGCCGGTGCTGCTCATCGGCAAGACCAAGGGCTGGCTCGGCGCCTCGGCCTTCCTCGCCACCGTGTGCGAGCGCGAGGAAGGGGCCCCGCCCCCCGTCGACCTCATCGCCGAGAAGCGCAACGGCGACTTCGTGCGCAACCTCATCCGCGACGGCGTCGCCACCGCCGTGCATGACGTGTCGGACGGCGGCCTGCTGGTGGCGCTGGCCGAGATGGCCATGGCCAGCGGCATCGGCGTCTCGCTGGAAGACGCGCCGGACGGCATGGACCCCTATGCGTGGTGGTTCGGCGAGGATCAGGCCCGCTACGTGGTCACGGTCGCGTCCGGCCAGGGCGCCGAGGTGATCCACAAGGCGGAGATGGCCGGCGTTCCGATCATGAAGATCGGCAAGACCGGCGGTGACCGCTTGATCGTGCCGGACGACCGCTCGATAGTCGTCGAATCGCTGAAGGATCGGCACGAGACGTGGCTGCCCATCTACATGGGCGCCTCGTCCTGACGCTTTCGCGCACAGCAAGGACGTTTCGACCATGCCCATGAATGCCCGCGACATCGAGCAGCTCATCAAGGATGCGCTGCCCGACGCGACCGTGGTGATCGAGGATCTGGCCGGGGACGGCGACCACTACGCCGCCCGCATCGTCTCGGCCTCGTTCCGCGGCAAGAGCCGGGTGCAGCAGCACCAGATGGTCTATGCCGCGCTCAAGGGGAACATGGGCGGCGTGCTGCACGCCCTCGCCCTGCAGACCTCCGCCCCGGCCGAGTAGGCACGCTCCGCCCCGCGTGCGCCGCACCATCGCGGCGCCTGCTACACGCGCCTGTGCAAGCGTGTCGCCGCCGTGTCGCGCCCTCAACCCTTGCGCTTTGGGCCACATGGGCCGATCTTTATCCGTGGAAGGCCTTCTTTCCGGCCGCAGACATTGGATTTGAGACCATGGGCATTCGTGACGATATCGACGCCATCGTGAAGTCCGGCGATGTGGTGCTGTTCATGAAGGGCACGCCGCAGTTCCCGCAGTGCGGCTTCTCGGGCCAGGTGGTGCAGATTCTCGACCACGTGGGCGTCCCCTTCAAGGGCGTGAACGTGCTCGAGAACGACATGATCCGCCAAGGCATCAAGGACTACGCCAACTGGCCGACCATTCCCCAGCTCTACATCAAGGGCGAGTTCGTGGGCGGCTGCGACATCGTCCGCGAGATGTTCCAGTCGGGCGAACTGATCCCGCTGCTGGAAGAGAAGGGCGTCGCCGTGCGGGATCGCGCGGTCGGCTGATTCCCATCACGTGAGCGCACCGCCATCGGCACCTGAGGCGGCCTCGCCGCCGACCCCACCTCCGCCGCAAGCCGCGGGGTGGGGGCTCAAGGTGGCGATGGCGTTCGCCTTGCTGGCGGATGCCGGCGTCGTCATCCTGCTCATCGCCATCTCGGGATTCGTGTTCGGCGGCCCGGAAGGTGCGCGCGGCGAGATTCACGCCGTGATGGAATGGACCGGCGCGGTGGCGGCCTTCGTCATTCCGCCTGCGCTCGGTCTGTGGTTCTGGCGGCGCGGCCGGCCGGATGTGGGCCTCGCGATCGCCTGGCTTCCCCCACTCGCGGCGCTGGCCGCCTCGGCCTTCGGGCTGTTCTAGATCCCCCTGCCCGGCTCAAAGGCCGGCGGCCCGACGCCGCCGGCGCTTTTCCGACTCCTCAGGCAAGGCCCTTCTGGCGCTTGGCCGCCGTCAGCGTATTCTGCAACAGGCAGGCAATGGTCATGGGACCGACGCCGCCGGGCACCGGCGTGATGAGGCCGGCGATGCCCTGCGCTTCCGCATAGGCCACATCGCCCACGAGACGTGTCTTGCCGTCGTCCTTGGGCACCCGGTTGATGCCCACGTCGATCACCGTCGCGCCGGGCTTGATCC
>JAEWBL010000582.1 GCA_023391175.1 Pseudomonadota bacterium | reverse complement strand
GCACGCCGTACTGGAGGCCGAGCGAGATGGCGATGGCGAAGTTGTTGAGGAGCGAGCGGAGCGCCGCGCCCTCCTTGTGCATGTCGATGAAGATCTCGCCGAGGCGGCCGTCATCATATTCGCCGGTACGCAGATAGACCTTGTGGCCACCCACGACAGCCTTCTGGGTGTAGCCCTTGCGGCGGTCGGGCATCTTCTCCCGCTCGCGCACGCGGTGCTCGACGATGCGCTCCACCACCCGCTCGACGATCTTCTCGGTGACCGAGGCGGTGCGAGCCGCGTTGGGCTGAGCGAGAACCGCCTCCAGCGCGTCGTCCTCGTCCTCCTCGTCCGCCACCAGCTGGGCGTTGAGCGGCTGGGAGAGCTTGGAGCCGTCGCGATAGAGCGCGTTGGCCTTCAGCGCGAGGCGCCAGGAGAGCAGGTACGCCGCCTTGCAATCCTCGACGCTGGCGTCGTTGGGCATGTTGATGGTCTTGGAGATGGCGCCCGTGATGAAGGGCTGTGCCGCCGCCATCATGCGGATGTGGCTCTCCACCGAGAGGTAGCGCTTGCCGATGCGGCCGCACGGCGAGGCGCAGTCGAACACCGGCAGGTGCTGGGCCTTCAGGAACGGCGCGCCCTCCAGCGTCATCGCTCCGCAAACGTGGACGTTCGCGGCATCGATGTCGGCCTTGGAGAAGCCGAGGAAGGCGAGCAGGTCGAACTTCGGGTCGGCGAGCTGGGCCGCCGGCACCTTCAGGGCGCTGGCGAGGAACTCCTCGCCGAACGTCCAGCGGTTGAAGGCGAACTTGATGTCGAACGCGGTCTTCACCGCAGCTTCGGCCTTCTCGATGGCCGCATCGTCGAAGCCCTTGGCGCGCAGCGAGCCATGGTTGATGGCCGGCGCGTTGGCGAGCGAGCCGTGGCCCACCGCATAGGCCTCGATCTCGGCGATCTCCGCTTCCTTGTAGCCGAGGGTGCGCAGCGCCTCGGGCACGGCGCGGTTGATGATCTTGAAGTAGCCGCCGCCGGCCAGCTTCTTGAACTTCACCAGCGCGAAGTCGGGCTCGATGCCGGTGGTGTCGCAATCCATCACCAGGCCGATGGTGCCGGTGGGGGCGATCACGGAGACCTGCGCGTTGCGGTAGCCGTGCTTCTCGCCCAGCTCCAGCGCCTTGTCCCAAGCCGCCGTGGCGTGGGCGACGAGGCGGGTATCCGGGCAGGAGAGGTGATCGAGCGGCACCGGGGCGATGGAGAGGCCCTCATAGCCCTCGGCGATGCCGTGAGCGGCGCGGCGGTGGTTGCGGATGACCCGCAGCATGGACTGGGCATTGCCCGAATAGGCCGGGAACGTGCCCAGCTCCTTCGCCATCTCGGCGGAGGTGGCGTAGCAGACGCCGGTCATGATGGCCGAGAGCGCGCCGCAGATGGCGCGGCCCTGGGGCGAGTCATAGGAAATGCCGCTCGACATGAGCAGGCCGCCGATGTTGGCGTAGCCGAGGCCCAGCGTGCGGTATTCGTAGGACAGCTCGGCGATGCGGCGCGAGGGGAACTGCGCCATCAGCACCGAGATTTCGAGCACCACGGTCCACAGCCGCACGGCGTGCTCGTAGCTCTCCACGTCGAAGCGCTTCTCGGCGTCGCGGAACTGCAGCAGGTTCAGCGAGGCGAGGTTGCAGGCCGTGTCATCGAGGAACATGTATTCCGAGCACGGGTTGGAGGCGCGGATTTCGCCGGCCGCCGGGCAGGTGTGCCAGTCGTTCACCGTGGTGTGGAACTGGATGCCGGGATCGGCGCAGTGCCAGGCGGCCGAGCCGATCTTCTCCCACAGCTCGCGGGCCTTGACGGTCTTCGCCACCTTGCCGTCGGTGCGGCGGATGAGCTTCCAGTCGTCGTCGGCCTCGACCGCGCGCAGGAAATCGTCGGTGACGCGCACGGAATTGTTGGAGTTCTGGCCGGCGACGGTGATGTAGGCCTCACCGTCCCAATCGGTGTCGTAGATGGCGACGTCGATGTCCTTGTAGCCCTGGCGGGCGTACTGGATCACCCGGCGGATGGCGGCATCCGCCACCGCGGCCTTGCGGGCGGCCTTGATCTCGCGCTTCAGCGCCGGGTTCTTCTCCGGGTCGAAGCAGTCGTCGCCATTGCCTTCGCAGTTCACGCAGGCATTGAGCACGGCCTTGAGATGCTTGGCATTGAGCTTGGAGCCGGTGACGAGGGAAGCGACCTTCTGCTCCTCGATCACCTTCCAGTCCACATAGGCCTCGATGTCCGGATGGTCGGCGTCGACCACCACCATCTTGGCGGCGCGGCGGGTGGTGCCGCCGGACTTGATGGCGCCCGCAGCCCGGTCGCCGATCTTGAGGAAGCTCATGAGGCCGGACGAGCGGCCGCCACCGGACAGGCGCTCGCCTTCGCCACGCAGCGCGGAGAAGTTCGAGCCGGTGCCGGAGCCATACTTGAACAGGCGCGCCTCGCGCACCCACAGGTCCATGATGCCACCGTCGCTCACCAGGTCGTCGCTGACGGACTGGATGAAGCAGGCGTGCGGCTGGGGGTGCTCATAGGCCGAGGTGGAGGCCGTCAGCTCGCCGGTCTGGTAGTCCACATAGAAATGGCCCTGCCCCGGCCCGTCGATGCCGTAGGCCCAGAACAGGCCGGTGTTGAACCACTGCGGCGAGTTGGGCGCGGCCATCTGCATGGCGAGCATGTAGCAATGCTCGTCGAAGAAGGCCTGGGCGTCGGCCTCGCTGTCGAAATAGCCGCCCTTCCAGCCCCAATAGGTCCAGGTGCCGGCGAGACGGTCGAACACCTGCTTCGCCGAGGTCTCGCCGATCAGGCGCTCCTTCTCGGGCAGGCCGGCAAGCGCCTCGTGGTCGGCCACCGAGCGCCACAGGAAGGACGGGACGGAATTCTCCTCCACCTTCTTCAGGCGCGCGGGCACGCCGGCCTTGCGGAAATATTTCTGCGCGAGGATGTCGGACGCCGCCTGCGAGAACTGCGCAGGCACCTCGATGCCCTCCTGGCGGAAGACCACGGAGCCATCGGGGTTCCGGATCTCGCTCACGGTCTCGCGGAACGGAATGTCCGCGTAAGGGGAACGACCCTCTTGCGTGTAGCGGCGTTCAACGCGCATGACCGGTGCTCCTTCGGCTCGGCCCCGCTCGGGCCGATCAGTCTACAAGACGAATGTGGCGGACGTGACAAACCGACGGGCATGGCGCAGAGCGCCGCGCCAGGCGGGTTGGAAATTCGCGGGTTCCGGGAGGCCCGCCAGCATCCACCGATACGTACCCGTGGGATGCCGGCTGCCGAGGACCGAACGCTAGTGCGAGTCTGGCCCGCCGGTCAAACCCCTCTTCGCCATCATTTGGGGTCCCAAGCCCCACTTCCTACTACATATGGTGCCTGCCCGCAGGTTATCAAATTCCTAATGGGCCTTGCGCCGGCTCGATTTTCACCAGTCCGTGACCGCGGAAGCCACAAGGGGTGGAGGCGGAGAGTCATCACCGTCATCCACAGTTTGAGGCGGGCGGTGGATGACGGTCCCCGCCACGGCCGCCATGCGTTACCCGCAGGACACCGTCGCGCCGGCTCAGGATCCAAGCACTGGCGTCGCTGCGCGCAATAATCTATCTGGACGGCCAAAGACGCTGCGCGCCGGCCTTCTCTGCCCCTTGCCGACGCGACAGAAAATTGCCGGACCCTTCAGCCGCCGCCAACGGCTCCCGGCCTTTACGGGGCGCAGTTGGAAAGTACCGGCATGTCCACGACCTTCGCCGCCGATGCGGCGCCCGCCGTCAATCCCCGCTCGCGTGTCATCCTCGCGAGCCTGGTCGGCACCACTATCGAGTTCTACGACTTCTACGTCTATGCCACCGCGGCGGTGCTGGTGTTCCCGCACCTGTTCTTCCCGGCCGGCAACGATACGACGGCGCTCCTCGCCTCGTTCGCCATCTTCGGCGCGGCCATGGTGGCGCGGCCGCTCGGCGCCATTTTCTTCGGCCACCTCGGCGACAAGAAGGGTCGCAAGATCACGCTGGTGGGCGCGCTGCTCACCATGGGCATCGCCACCTTCCTCATCGGCCTCTTGCCCACCTTCCAGACCGCCGGCTGGTTCGCGCCCCTGCTGCTGGTGATCCTGCGCCTTGCCCAGGGCTTTGCGCTCGGCGGCGAGTGGAGCGGCGCGGCGCTGGTCGCCACCGAGAACGCCCCGGCCGGAAAGCGCGCCGTCTATGGCACCTTCCCGCAGCTCGGCGCGCCCATCGGCTTCATCATCGCCAACGGCCTGTTCCTTGCCATCGCGGCGCTGATGCCCTCGAGCGATCCGTCCCGCCCGTCCGACGCCTTCCTCTCCTGGGGCTGGCGCCTGCCCTTCCTGTTCTCGGCGGTGATGGTGATCGTCGGCCTGTGGGTGCGCATCTCGCTGGTGGAGAGCCCGGCCTTCGCCAAGGCGCTAGAGCACGGCCGCATCCAGAAGCTGCCGCTGGCCGCCGCGTTCAAGACGCACTGGCGCGAGCTGATCCTCGGCACCTTCTACATGCTCGCGACCTACGTGCTGTTCTACCTGATGACGACCTTCTCGCTCAGCTACGGCCGCGCCCCCACCACGGCGGCGGTGCCCGGGCTCGGCTATGACTACCGCACCTTCGTGCTGATGATGATCGGCGGCGTGGTGTTCTTCGGCATCTTCACCCTTGTGTCCGGCCCCTGGGCCGACCGCTGGGGCCGCCGCCGCACGCTCATCGGCATCACCGCCGCCATCGTGCTGTTCGGCCTTTTGTGGGTGCCGATCCTCTCCGCCGGGCCGGTGGGCGTGATGGCGTGGCTCATCATCGGCTTCACGCTGATGGGCCTCACCTTCGGCCCCATGGGCGCGCTGCTGCCGGAGCTGTTCCCGGCCAACGTGCGCTACACGGGATCGGGCATCTCCTACAACGTCTCGTCCATCCTCGGCGCGGCGGTGGCCCCGTTCATCGCGGTGGCGCTGTGGAGCTATGGCGGCGGCAGCCCCTTCTGGGTGGGCGTCTATCTCTCCGTCATGGCACTGCTCACGCTCACGGCCCTGCTGATCGGCAAGGAAACCCGTGACGTGAACATGGACCACTGAGAGCAGGGTTCCGCGCCGATGACTCGCCACTTGCGCCGGACGGGAAAAGGGAGTGAACCTCCCGTGTCCCGTCCGCGTAGGAAGGTGCGTCATGACAGCCGCTCCATCCCTCCTGTGGTTCCGCGACGATCTGCGCCTCGCCGATAATCCGGCGCTGAACGCCCTCGCCGAGACCGGCGCGCCCATCGCCGCGCTCTATGTCCTTGATGAGGACAGCCCCCACATCCGCCCACTCGGCGGCGCCGCACGCTGGTGGCTCGCCCAATCCCTGCGCGCGCTCAGGGCCGAGCTTTCCCACCACGGTATCCCACTGATCCTGCGGCAGGGACCGGCCACCCGCACCGTGCCGGAAATCGCCTCCGCACTGGGCGCGGCCACGGTCGCATTCAACGATCGGGCGGGCGAAGCCGAAGGCAAGCTGGACCGGGCCATTACCGCCCGTCTCGCCTCAGAGGAGCGGCGTGTTCTGCGCTTCTGCGCCCACCTGCTCCATCCACCCGGCAGCGTGCTTGGCGGCTCGGGGCGCATGCCGCGCACGTTCTCCTCATTCCATCGCGCCGCTTTGCGTGAGCGCGACCTCTCCCCGCCCCTCGCCACACCGAAGCGCCTCAAGGGCGTGGCCCGCGTGCCGGAGGGCGACACGCTGGAGAGCTTCGCACTGGAGCCGGAAAAGCCGGACTGGGCCGGCGGGCTCCGCGCGGCATGGAGCGTGGGCGAGGCGGCGGCGCGGGAGCGGCTTTCCGCCTTCATCGCCGATGGCCTCAAGGGCTACGCCACCGGCCGGGACCGGCCCGACCTTGAACACGTCTCTCGCCTCTCGCCGCACCTGCGCTTCGGCGAGATTTCCCCGCGGCAGATCCTCCTCGCCGTCCGCCACGCGGTGGACGCGGGCGATGTGCCGGGCGCGGACGCGGCGAAGTTCGAGGCGGAACTCTACTGGCGGGAGTTTTCCTACCACCTCCTCGCCGAGGACCCGGACATCGCCCGGCGCAACATCCAGCCGAGCTTCGATGCCTTCCCCTGGCGGGAGTGCTCCGGCGAGCTGAAGGCGTGGCGGCGCGGCCTCACCGGCTATCCGCTGGTGGACGCCGGCATGCGCCAGCTCTGGCAGACGGGCTGGATGCACAACCGGGTGCGGATGGTGGTGGCCTCCTTCCTCGCCAAGCACCTGCTCATCGACTGGCGGTCGGGCGAGGAGTGGTTCTGGGACACGCTGGTGGACGCGGATGCCGCCAACAACGCCGCCTCCTGGCAATGGGTGGCCGGCTCCGGCCTCGATGCCGCGCCCTATTTCCGCATCTTCAATCCGGTGGCTCAGGGCGAGAAGTTCGACCCCGACGGCGCCTATGTGCGCACCTTCGTGCCCGAGCTGAAGCGCCTGCCGGCAAAGCTCATCCACCAGCCGTGGACCGCGCCGCAGGACACCCTCGCCGCAGCCGGCATCAGGCTAGGCCAAACTTATCCCAAGCCCCTCGTCGACCATGCCGCCGCCCGCGATCGCGCCCTGCGCGCCTTCGAGCATCTGCGGCACGCAGCTCCCGCAGAAGCCCGCGCGGCGGCCCGCTGACACCTCTTCCCGGCGCAATCCCGCGCGTTTGCGCCAGCCTTGCAACGCCGCTATTGAGGGAAGACGCACGCCGAGGCAGCATAGGGCCCATTAAATTTCACATTGCGATGAAGGCATTTATTCCATGATCCGTAACGGCCTTGTGGACTCCATCGGAAACACACCCCTTATCCGTCTGAAGCGGGCCTCCGAGGAGACCGGCTGCGAGATTCTCGGCAAGGCGGAATTTCTCAATCCCGGCCAGTCGGTGAAGGACCGCGCGGCGCTCGGCATCATCCAGGACGCGGTGGCGCGGGGCGAGCTGAAGCCCGGCGGCGTGATCGTGGAAGGCACGGCCGGCAACACCGGCATCGGGCTCGCGCTGGTCGCCGCACCGCTGGGTTTCCGCACTGTGATCGTGATCCCTGAGACCCAGTCCCAGGAGAAGAAGGACATGCTGCGGCTCGCCGGCGCCACGCTGGTGGAAGTCCCGGCCGTCGCCTACGCCAACCCCAACAATTACGTGAAGGTCTCCGGCCGCCTCGCCGAGGCGCTGGCCAAGACCGAGCCGAACGGTGCCATCTGGGCCAACCAGTTCGACAACGTGGCCAACCGACAGGCCCATATCGACACCACCGGCCCGGAAATCTGGGAGCAGACGCAGGGCAAGGTGGACGGCTTCATCTGTGCCGTCGGCACCGGCGGCACGCTGGCCGGCATCGGCATCGCCCTGATAGCGCGCAACAAGGGCATCAAGATCGGCCTCGCCGATCCCATGGGCGCCGCGCTCTATTCGTATTACACGACCGGCGAGCTGAAGGCCGAGGGCTCCTCCATCACCGAGGGCATCGGGCAGGGGCGCATCACCGCCAACCTCGTCGACGCGCCGGTGAATGCCGCCTTCCAGATCCCGGACGAGGAGGCCTTGCCCGTCGTGTTCGACCTGCTGGAGCACGAGGGCCTGTGCCTGGGCGGCTCATCGGGCGTGAACGTCGCCGGGGCCATCCGCCTCGCCAAGGAGCTGGGACCGGGCCACACCATCGTGACCATCCTCTGCGACTATGGCACCCGCTACCAGTCGAAGCTGTTCAATCCCGAGTTCCTGCGTTCCAAGAACCTGCCGGTGCCGGCGTGGCTGGAGCGCAAGGCCGAGGTTCCGAACGTCCTCGTCTGACGGCTTGACGCGGGGCGCGTTCCGGCCGAGGAAACCGCGCCCCGCCCGAATGCGCGCGAGATCGTCATGAGCACTGCGCCCGAGACTACCCTGCCGGTGGATACCTCCGAGAGCCCGTTCGTCTCCACCGAATGGCTCGCGGCCAATCTCGGCGCGCCGGACCTCGTGGTTGTGGATGCCTCATGGCACATGCCCGCTTCGGGCCGAAGCGGCGCGAAGGAATATCTCGCCGAGCATATTCCCGGCGCGGTGCATTTCGACATCGACACCATCGCCGATCACTCCACCTCCCTGCCCCACATGCTGCCGGACGCGCACAGCTTTGCGGTGGCCATGGGCGCGCTGGGTATTGGCGATGGCCTGCGCATCGTGGTCTATGATTCCGTCGGCCTGTTCTCCGCGCCGCGCGTGTGGTGGACCTTCCGCGCGTTCGGTGCGAGCGACGTGAAGCTGCTGGATGGCGGACTGCCCAAGTGGAAGGCCGAGGAACGTCCCCTGGAGGATGGCTCGGTGCGTCGCCTGCCGGCGAGCTTCACGCCCCGCTTCGACCATTCCCTGGTCGCCGATATCGAGCGGGTGGATCAGGCGCTGAAGACCGGCTCCGCCCAGGTGCTGGACGCCCGCCAGGACACCCGTTTCCGCGGCGAGGCGCCGGAGCCCCGCGAAGGCTTGCCCTCGGGCCACATGCCGGGCAGCTTCAACCTGCCCCACGGCCAACTGGTGAAGGACGGCCGTCTGCTGCCGCCGGCCGACCTGCGCAAGGCCATCGACGGCTCCGGTCTCGACCTCACCCGCCCGGTCATCACCTCATGCGGCTCGGGCGTTTCGGCCGCCATCCTCTGGGTGGCGCTGGAGATGATTGGCAAGCAGCCCCTCGCGCTTTACGACGGCTCCTGGACCGAATGGGGCGCGAGCGGCAAGGAGATCGCGGTCGGCTGAGGGCGCGCCGCGCCCGACCCGCCCTACCCTGCCCGCGCGTTCCGCGCGGCCAGGCGCTCTTCCCAGCCGAGGGCATGACGCACGATGGTCTCGAGGTCATCGAGCTGCGGGGTCCAGCCGAGCTCGGTGCGGATACGGTCCGCAGCCCCCACGAGGCAGGCGGGATCGCCGGCGCGCCGTCCCGAGAGCTTCACGGGGAAATCGACGCCCGACACGCGCTTCACCACGTCCACGACCTCCTTCACCGAGAAGCCGCGCCCGTAGCCGCAATTGAGCGTGAGGTTCGCGCCGCCCGCCCGCAGGTGATCAAGCGCGGCCACGTGGGCGCTCGCGAGGTCGGAGACGTGGACATAATCTCGGATGCAGGAGCCGTCCCGGGTGGGATAGTCGGTCCCGAAAATCTCCACGCCGGGCCTCACCCCCGAGGCCGCCTCGCTCGCCACCTTGACGAGATGGGTCGCCACGCGGCGGGTCTCGCCCGCGCGGCCCGCCGGATCAGCCCCGGCCACGTTGAAATAGCGCAGCACCACATAGGCGAGACCATGGGCGCGCGCGGCGTCTGCGAGCATCCACTCGCTCATCAGCTTCGAACGTCCGTAGGGATTGATCGGCGCGGTCGGCTGGTCCTCGGGAATGATATCCACCTGCGCCTCGCCATAGACAGCCGCGGTGGACGAGAAGATCACGCGAGTCACCCCGCGGGCGAGCGCCGTCTCCAGCAAAGCCCGCGTCTTGACCGTGTTGCCGAGGTAGTAACGCAGCGGGTCGCCCACCGACTCCTGCACCAGGATGCGCGCTGCGAAGTGGACGATCTCCGTGATGCCGCGCTCGTCGATCAGCCGGCCCACCAGTTCCTGATCGCAGACATCCCCAACCACAAGCTCTGCAGCCGGCGGGACCGCCCAGTCGAACCCTGAAGACAGATCGTCAAGCACCACGACGTCTTCGCCACGATCACAAAGGGCGAGAGCCGTATGACTTCCAATATACCCGGCTCCGCCGGTGACGAGAACGGCCACTCAATGTCCTTTCGCCCCAAGTGCTGCGGCGGTCTCGTCTGATCTTGCCGTCAGCCTGGATTGCTCAGGCGATACCCTGTGAGCTTTTCCAGCATTTCCAGGCGCTCAGCATTGCTGGCGCACCCGGCGAGCTCACGCTCATATTCGACGACTTTTGAACCGACCAGGAATCGATACCAGCCTCCTTGGAGGAAATGGTAGATCAAACCGGGTTGTCCATCAAGAAAACCGAACTTAAAGATGTATCGGTATATGAAAAAGCCCGCGGGTCCGGCCCACAGAGGCAATTTGTTATAAATCCCCTCTTTGATCCAACGCTTCATCGAAGCCTGGAAAGACGCAGACCCACCCGGGATTTCCTCATCCATCGGAAAGAGGCTGTATTTGCGATTCAAGACATCGATAGCTTCTCGGGTGGCGTATTTATTGTGCTTATCGGTGAAAAAGGTGAGATCATTGATGTTGTGGTCGGAAAACCCGCCGTCGAACATCACGGTTCGTCCACCCCACGTGATGATATGCTCGTCCATCCACCGGTTCTCGACCCGCCCGTGGCCGCGCCGCCAGATGCGCAGGAGGATGACGGGGTATCGCCCACCGTGCCGGATCCAGCGATCCATGAAGATGTGCTTGCGCTTCAGGTTGATGCCCACGACATCGGTGCCCAGCGTCGGCAGCTTCGCTTCGATTTCCGCCACAAGATCGGGCTCGATCACCTCGTCGGCATCGAGACGCATGATCCAGGATCCGGTGATCGGCGCGTTCTGGAC
>JAEWBL010000470.1 GCA_023391175.1 Pseudomonadota bacterium | reverse complement strand
GTGGAGACCACCTCGTAGTTCACGCTGCGCGCAGCGGGCGAGATCGCCAGCCAGCCGCATTCGCACCGGATGTCGGGCTGGCCCTCGACCTTGCAGACCGAGACCTCGCGGCCGCCCACGCGGGTGTCGGCCTCCAGGAATTCCACAGTGACGGCGGGCGTGGGCGCGGCCCACACCGCCCGCGCGGCCGGGGCGGTCCAGGCCTGCCAGAGGGTCGAGAGCGGGGCTGAGACCGCGCGCTCAAAGGTCAGGGTGGCGAAGCGGCCGGGTGCGTGCTGCACGGTCATTGGGGTCCTCCCTTCATCACGTTGGTCACGAAGGCATCCAGCCGGTCGAGCCGGGCCTCCCAGAGGGCGCGCTGTTCGTCGAGCCAGGTGCGCGCGGGCTCCAGCGCTTCCGGGCGAATGGCGCAGGTGCGCACACGCCCATCCTTGGTCGTGGCGATCAGCCCGGCCTCCTCCAGCACGGACAAATGCCGCATCACCGTTGGCAGGCGCAGGCCCGTCGGGCCGGCGAGATCCGTCACCGCCGCAGGCCCCTCGGCGAGGCGCGTCAGGATCGACCGGCGGGTCGGATCCGCCAGCGCGTGGAAGAGCAGCGAGAGATCGGGATCATGCTTAGCCATGTTGCTAAGTATAGGGGCGCAAGCGTCCGCCGCAAGGAAAACTTCGCTGCTTAGCTAAGTATTGTCTCCGGCGAGGCGCAGAAGGCTCTATTCGCCGCCGCCACCACCGCCGTCCCCGTCACCCGAGCCGCCGCTGTCGCCGGAATCGGGGCCGCCGCCGCTGTGGCCCACATGGGGGGATTCGCCCCCCGCCTCGCCGGAATGGTGGTGGGCGGAATATCCCGCGGCGATGATGAGCGCGCCGCCCGCAGCCGCCGCCGCTGCTGCCCGCGCTGCATTGGCCGCGTCGGGCTCGCTGTTGGCAGCCGACGCGGCGGTGGCGGGGGAGTCCTCCCGGCCGATCCCGTAGTCGGCCGGCGGCTTCGCGCGACCCGTCCCGGTATCCGGCTTCGCGGCGGCAGCCTTCGCGCCATCCCCCGTGGCCTTCCCGCCGCCGCGCACGCTGAGAAACAGCGCCAGCGGCGCGCCGATGACGAGGAGGGCGACGAGGATCTGCGTCGCGTCCATGGGTCAGCGCTGCTCCCGCCGGGCGAGGAAGGCGAGGCGCTCGAACATATGCACGTCCTGCTCGTTCTTCAGAAGCGCGCCGGCGAGCGGCGGAATGGCCTTGCGCACGTCCTTTTCGCGCAGGGTCTCAAGCTCGATGTCCTCGGCCATCAGCAGCTTGAGCCAGTCGATCAGCTCGGAGGTGGACGGCTTCTTCTTCAGCCCCGGCACGTCGCGTAGCTCGTAGAAGATGCGCAGGGCCTCGCCCACGAGCCGCTGCTTGATGCCGGGGAAATGCACCTCGACGATGGCCCGCATGGTCTCGGGATCGGGAAAGCGGATGTAGTGGAAGAAGCAGCGGCGCAGGAAGGCGTCCGGCAGCTCCTTCTCGTTGTTGGAGGTGATGATGACGAGGGGGCGCTGGCGCGCCTTCACCTGCTCGCCGGTCTCGTAGACATGGAACTCCATGCGGTCGAGTTCCTGCAGCAGGTCGTTGGGAAACTCGATGTCCGCCTTGTCCACCTCGTCAATCAGAAGCACCGGCCGCGCGTCGGACGAGAAGGCCGTCCACAACTTTCCCTTGCGGATGTAATTGGCGATGTCGTGGACCTTGGGGTCGCCGAGCTGGCTGTCGCGCAGGCGGGCCACCGCGTCATATTCGTAGAGGCCCTGCTGCGCCTTGGTGGTGGACTTCACGTGCCACTCGATCAGCGGCGCCCCGAGGGCCGACGCAACCTCCTGTGCCAGCACGGTCTTTCCAGTGCCGGGCTCGCCCTTGATGAGGAGCGGGCGTTCGAGGACGAGGGCCGCGTTCACGGCGACCTTGAGGTCGTCGGTGGCCACATAGCTCTTGGTGCCCTCGAACCGCATGAGACGTGATCCCTTCCCGCGCTCTCTCGCGCCGCAGCAAGGTCGGCACGCCGCGCCCATCCGTCAAGGGGCGGAGCCCGCAGTACAAGGACATCCCGGTTGTCGTAACCCGAAGGCGTCGATATAAGCGCGGCGACCATGGGGCCTCCTCCTGGCCGAAAGGTCGGCTCCGCCGGCCCGCACGCCGGGGCGGCAGCCCTTAAGTTCCGTGACGGGGAGTTCGTCGTCGGTGCTTGGCTCCACGCAAGGCCGGATGGGCATGATCCGCCTTGCCGCGTCTCGCTTCGACGGCAGAGCGACGCATATCGAGGACCTTGCTGATGTCGATCCAAATCGACGAGGACTATCGGCCCCGTGAGGATGAGCCCTTCATGAACGATCGGCAGCGCGAATATTTTCGCCTCAAGCTGCTGCGTTGGAAGGACGATATTCTGAAGGAGGCCCGCGAGACCCTGCAGCACCTTCAGGACGAGAACCAGAATCACCCGGATCTGGCGGACCGAGCCTCGTCCGAGACCGACCGCTCAATCGAGCTGCGCGCCCGCGACCGCCAGCGCAAGCTGATCGCCAAGATCGACGCGGCGCTCCAGCGGATCGAGGACGGCTCCTACGGCTATTGCGAGGACACCGGCGAGCCCATCTCGCTGAAGCGCCTCGAGGCCCGGCCCATCGCCACCCTCTCGGTGGAGGCGCAGGAGCGTCACGAGCGGCGCGAGCGGGTCTACCGCGAGGACTGATCGGGGTGTACCGCGACGGCACTAGCGTTAACGTCTCTCTAATTATTGGCGCGCACCCTCGAGCCTGCGTCAGGTGATCGGGGAGTGCTGCACATGGTCGACCGGCTTTCGTGGCTCGCGCTGATCGCGGCCGTCACCTTCAGCACAGCCATCATTCTTTTCGGCAGCGGACCCAAAGCGGCCGAAACGGGGCAGCCGAGGGCAGACCATGCTGCCGCCTGCACCCAGTGGGGATGCTAGCGCGTTTCCGACTTTGTTCGAACCGTCCCTCACCCGGAAGCTCATTTTATTCGCTTCCGGCCTCTCCCGTCCATGCGAAGCATGGCTCCGCCATGATGGGAGAGGCCGACGCGAAATGCGCGCGCATGAACGGCGGGCGAGGAGGCAATTCGATTCCAGCGAGAGCCGTGCCCTATTGCTTGCGGAGCGGCGGTTTCTCGTCGCTGCGCTCGATTGAGCGCTCGTTCTCGCTGCGGCTGGCATCCTCGTCATCGGCCGCGCGATAAAGCTCGTCGCGGCTGCGCCGGCTCGACTCGCCGCCGGGAAGGTCGATGCCATGGGTGCGCAGAGCCTTCACCGCGGCGGCTCGCAGTGCAGACTCCAAGCCGGCCGCGCTTTCGCCCTCCGGAACGGCGAGCGAGACGGAAAATTGCAGCGCCTGTTCGCCGATGTCGTCGAAAGCGACCTGCGGATCCAATTCTGCGGCCTTAGGTGTGCAACGGCGCGCTGCGAGGGAGAGCGCATCGAGAACGGCGTCGGGATCGGAGCCCAGCGATACCCGAACCGGCACCGAAATCCGCTCCGGATTGGCACGCGGCCCGCTCGCGTGGCCGATCTGCGGACCGAAGTAGGGA
>JAEWBL010000449.1 GCA_023391175.1 Pseudomonadota bacterium | reverse complement strand
GTGTGGAGCTCGACGATCGTGGCGCCGGCCGCGTGCGCGGCGGTCACCTGGTCGACCTCCGGATCGACGAAGAACGAGACGCCGATGCCGGCGTCGCGCAGGGCTCGCGTGACGCCGCCCAGCGCGTCGCGCTGCCCCACGGCGTCGAGCCCGCCCTCGGTGGTGATCTCCTGCCGCCGCTCGGGCACGAGCGTGCAGGTCTCCGGCCGGACGGACTGCGCGATGCGCACCATCTCGTCGACGGCCGCCATCTCGAGGTTGAGCCGGGTCTGGACCGTCTGCCGGAGGATCGAGAGGTCCCGATCCTGGATGTGCCGCCGGTCCTCGCGCAGGTGGATCGTGATCTGGTCGGCCCCGCCGAGCTCGGCCAGCGCGGCGGCGGCGACCGGATCGGGATACGACGCGCGCCTCGCCTGCCGCAGCGTGGCGACGTGGTCGACGTTCACGCCGAGACGAATGTTCCGCATGGTGCGGAACATAGCGCACGCAAGGGGCCTCGTCGCGGGCGCGTGCGCCGCTACGCCAGCGCCTTCTCGAGCGCGGCGCGGATGTCCTGGGCGTACCCGGCGATCCGGTCGGCGTCGGGTCCCTCCACGAGGACGCGCGCCTTGTTCTCCGTCCCCGAGTAGCGGACCAGCACGCGGCCGTCGGCCCCGAGCGCCCTCTCGACCGCGGCGATGGCGTCCTGCACGGCCGGGAGATCCTGCAGCGGGCGCTTCTCGCGGACGGCGACGTTGAGCTGCGCCTGCGGGACCGGCTCGAACCAGCGCGCGAGCTCGGAGAGGGCCCGCCCCTCGCGCAGCATGACCGCGAGCAGGTTGAGCGCGGCGCAGACGCCGTCACCGGTGGTGACGTTGTCGAGGAACAGGAGGTGGCCGGACTGCTCGCCCCCGAAGTTGTAGCCGTGGCGCCGCATCTCCTCGACGACGTAGCGGTCGCCGACCTGGGTGCGGACGACGAAGCCGCCCACCTGCCGCAGCGCGTTCTCGAGGCCCACGTTGCTCATCACCGTGGACACGACGGTGTTCTTCACGAGCTTGCCGTGGCGGAGCATGTCGCGGCCGACGATCGCCATGATGGCGTCGCCGTCGACGATGCGGCCCTTCTCGTCCGCAACGATGACGCGGTCGGCGTCGCCGTCGAGGGCGATGCCGATCTGCGCGCCGTGCTCGGCGACGGCGCGCGCCATCGCCTCGGGGTGCACCGCGCCGCACCCCTCGTTGATGTTCTTGCCGTCGGGCTTGACGTTCAGGCGGATGACCTTCGCGCCGAGCTCCTCGAAGACCGCCGGCGCGACCTTGTAGGCAGCGCCGTGGGCGCAGTCGACCACCACGGTGACGCCGTCCAGCGTGAGCTCGCGCGGGAAGACCGACTTCAGGAACACCACGTAGCGGCCGATGGCGTCGTCGATGCGCTGGGCCTGGCCGATGAGCGTCGCGGTCGGACGCAGCGTCTGGAACTCGCCGTCGGCCTCGGCGGGCGTGCCGAGCGCGAGCCGCTCGATGCGGAGCTCGGCCTCGTCCGGCAGCTTGAAGCCGTCGCGCGAGAAGAACTTGATGCCGTTGTCCTGGTAGGGGTTGTGGCTGGCGCTGATCACCACGCCGGCGTCGGCGCGCATCGACTGGGTGATGAACGCGATCCCGGGCGTGGGCAGGGGGCCGCAGAGCATGACGTCGACGCCCATCGAGCAGATGCCCGAGGCGATCGCCTGCTCCAGCATGTAGCCCGAGCGCCGGGTGTCCTTGCCGATGACGATGCGGTGGCGATGCGGGCCGCTGCGGACGAGCCACGCGAGGGCCCGCCCCAGCTGGAGCGCCATCTCCGCGGTCATCGGGTGGACGTTCGCGACGCCGCGGACGCCGTCCGTGCCGAACAGCCGCCGTTCGGCGGCGGCCGTGACGGCCTCGTTGCGCTGAGCAGGCTTCGGGTTGGCGGTGGCGGGCATGGCGGGGGTCGTGACGTCGCGAGAAGTCATTTACCTGGGCACCCTACGGTGACGGGGGGAGGAGCATCAAGGGGGCGAAGCGGGCCCGTCACGCCGAACGTGGTGCCTCCGCCGGACGGGCGGAAGCATCCCGGATCGCGGCCGCGACGAGCCCCGCCTGGCGCGCGGCCGCCACGTCGTGAACCCGCAGGAACTCGGCGCCCGCCAGCACCGCGGCCGTGACGGCTGCGAGGGTGCCGGGCAGGCGCTCCTCGGCGGAGGCGCCGGTGATCGCGCCGATGAAGCTCTTCCGCGAGGGGCCGACGAGCAGCGGGCGCCCGAGGAGGGCGCGCAGGCGGGGGAGCCCCGCGAGGAGCGCGACGCTGTGCTCGGCCGTCTTGGCGAAGCCGATACCCGGGTCGAGGACGATCCGCTCGCGCGCGACGCCGGCGCGCTCCGCGCGCGCCATCGCCTCGGCGAGCTCGGCCGCGACCTCGCCGACGACGTCGCCGTACACCGCGTGAGACTGCATGTCGGCGGGGGCCCCCCGCATGTGCATGAGCACCACCGGCGCCGCCCGGGACGCGGCGAGCTCCGCGAGCGCGGGGTCGGCGAGCGCCGAGACGTCGTTGACGAGGTCCGCCCCTGCGTCGAGCGCGGCCCGCGCCACCGCCGCCTTGCGGGTGTCGACCGAGATCGGCACCGCGACGCCGCGGGCGCGCAGCGCGGAGATCACCGGCGCGACGCGCGCGATCTCCTCCGCCACCGGCACGTCGGGGGCGCCGGGGCGGGTGGACTCACCGCCGACGTCGAGCAGGTCCGCGCCCTCGGCGACGAGCCGCTCGGCG
>JAEWBL010000265.1 GCA_023391175.1 Pseudomonadota bacterium | reverse complement strand
CGTCCATGCCCACGTAGCGGCCGGGAAAGCCGTGGAACATGCGCGCCAGCCGCCCGACGCCGACGCCGAAGTCCAGCAGCGAGCGGAAGCCGGCCAGCGGCACCGGGCTCAGCCCCTGCAGCGCGCGCAGGAAATCCACGCCGTGGCTGGCGAAGTCGCGCGTGGCGGTGAGGCCGGTGGTGTTGTGCATCAGCTCTTCAGGCGGAAACGGCGCGATGGCGCCTTCGGGGGCCTCATCGGCGCGGTTGAGCGCGAGCCAGGCGTCGAAATCCCCGGCGATGCCCGAGGCGACGGCGCCCGGCGCTGCGGCCGGAGGAGGCGCACCGGCGCGTTCGTCCGCCCGCTCGCCCGCTGTCGTGCCGTCGCTCTGCGAACCCGCCATCGTCTCCGCCTCGATGCTCATCACGCCTCTTCCATCTCCCCCGCCCGCGCCCCGATGCCTTCAGTCTGACGCCGCGCCTTGGCGGGCGCGATCATAGAAGGCGACCACATCCTCCACCATATGGCGCGAGGTGCGATCGTATCGCGTGCCGGCGGAGAGGGTGCGGGCAAGGCCCGGATCACGCGTGAAGGCTTCCAGCCTGCCATACAGCGCCTTGACGGAGCCTTTTGTGAAGGTGAAGCCGTTGACGCCGTTTTCCACGAATTCGCTCATGCCCTCCACGTCGGAGACCAGCACCGGCGTGTGGGTGGCGAGCGCCTGGAGCAGGATCAGCGGGCTGTTCTCCACCCATACGGAGGGGATGACGAGCACGTCGATCTGCGCCAGCACCTCGGCCATGCGCTCCACCGGGAAGGTGCCGCGGAACGCCACCTGAAGCCCCGCCGCGGCGGCGCGCACTTCTGCGGCATAGGCCGGGTCCATCCGCTCGTCGCCATAGATGTCGAGGCTGAAGGCGTCCGCCGGCGCCGACTTCATGGCATCGAGCAAGAGGTGCAGGCCCTTGTGGGGCGCGAGCTGGCCGATGAAGCCGAGGCGCAGCGGCCCACCCGCCCGCTCGGGCTTGGGCGCACGGTCGATGTCGATGCCGAAGCGGCACAGGTGCAGCGGCACGCGGATGTCCGAGCGGCGATAGCTCTCCAGCATGAAGCGGGTCGGCGTCAGTGCGCCAGCATAGCCGCCATAGGCGGCGGCAAGGTGCCCCGGCCGCTCCTTGAGGGCGGCGATGGTGCCACGCCAGTCGGCGGGGGCGAGGCGCGGCGCGCGCGCCACGACCCGCGGCACCACGGCGCGCAGCAGCCCCTGCACGGGCCCCTTGTCCTTGCCGCCCGCGAAGAAGGCGCAGGCGACGCAATTGGCGCGGTCGGCATCCGGCCCGGCGCACAGGCTGCCGTCGGCGGCGTCCAGCTTGTTGTTGAAGCAGAAGCCGAAGAAGTCGGTGAAGGTGGCGACCGTCGGCAGACCCAATCGCCCCGTCACCTCCAGCAGCGCCGTGGTGTGGTTGATGAGGTGGCACACATGCACGATGTCCGGCCGGATATCCCTGAGGATGCGCTCGTGGATGAAGCGCAGGGCCGGCAGGTGGAAGGTGTCGCGCAGGGCGGCGTTGGGATGGACGTTGCGGTCGATGCGGATGACCGGGATGCCGTCGAAGCTGTCGCGTTCCACCAGCGCGTTCTGCACCGGCTCGCCCGGAAAGGTGGCGGTGACCACCACGGGTTCGTGCCCGAGGGCCTTCAGCTCCCGCGCTACGGTGCGAGTGTAGCTTTCAGTGCCGTAGAAATGGCCGGGGAAGTAGCAATGGACGTAAAGGGCGACCCGCATTGAACGTCTGCTTCGGTCCTCAGCTCGCTGACGAGCATCTCGATGCCGAGATCGAGATCGATGACGGGGGTCCAGCCGAGACGCTCGCCGGCGCGGCGGATGTCGAGGACGGAGGCGGGCACGTCGAAGGGGCGGGCCGCGATGGGCTCGATGAGGACGCGCTGCCCCACCGCCGCCTCGACCTTGGCGATCAGCTCGGACAGGGAATGGCCGGTGCCGGATGCGATGTTCACCGGGCCGGGCACGTTGTGCATCCGGCCGGCGGCGAGCAGCGCGCTCACCACGTCGTCCACGTGGATGTAGTCGCGCACGATGGAGCCGTTGCCGAACAGCTTCACCGGCTCGCCACGCAGGGCGGCGCGGGTGAAGAGGGTGACGGCGCCGAGCCCGCCCAGCTCGGTCTGGCCCGCGCCGTAGCAATTGCCGATGCGCAGCGCGATGCCATCCACGCCGTGCAGGCGCCGGAACTTCTCCAGATAATGCTCCACCATGAGCTTGGAGATGCCGTAGGCGCTGAGCGGCTTCGCGGTGTGATGCTCCGCCACGGGAAGCTGCTCCGGCGCGCCATAGACGGCGCCGCCGGAAGAGGCAAAGACGATGCGGATGCCGGGATAGCGGCGCGCGGCTTCCAGCAGGCGCACGCTGCCCACCACGTTCTCGAGAGTGTCCCGCGCGGGATCGAGGCCGGCGCTGGAGGGGATGGTGGACCAGGCGAGATGATAGACCGTGCTCACGCCGTCGAGCAGTTCATCCCAGGCGGTGAAGGTCGCAAGATCGAGGGCGCGCCAGCGCACGCCACGATGGAAAGGCGCGTTCTCCAGCCGTCGGGTGGTTGCGATGGTGCCGACCGAGCTCTCGGCAAGCTTGAGACACAAACGACGCCCGATGACGCCGGCGCCCCCCACAACCAGTGATGTCATGCACCGCCGGCGCGAGGCACCGCCTCCCCGCACCCTCCACCGAGTGTCGCTCTCAGAAGCGGCCAAGATCAAGCTTCCGACGGCACCTACCGTTGGGACCTGCCTACCACTTCAGTTGCTACCTTAGCGCGAACGATTCGGACTCGCCAGCCCGCATCGCACCGCAATATGCCGCAACGTTCGTTAAACTTCGGCGAACAGGCTTGCCTGGGGGAAGCCCGGCATGAGGTCGGCGGGGCGGCCAAGGGCCTGGGCATAGACCTCGGCATAGGCGGCGATCATGGCGTCGATGCCGAACATCCGCGCCCGGTCGCGATTGTGGGCGCCGATGGCGTCGAGCCGCGCCGGATCGTCCAGCAGGTCGCAAATGACGCCCGCCAGCCCTTCGGAATCCTGGGCCAGCGTCTCCGAGGAGCCGAGGATTTCCGGCAAGGCACCGACGTCGAATCCGGCAACCGCCTGCCCCATCGCCATGGCGAAGGGCGTCACCTGCCCGAAGCTCTCCCGCACCACCGGCGCGACGAACAGCCGGAAGCGGCGATAGAGCATCGGGAGGTCGGCATAGGGCACGGTGCCGGTGAACTCGAAATTGTGGATGACGCCCGCCGCAGTCGCTTTGGCGTGGAAAACGGGCAGCAACTCGCCGTCGCCCACCACGATGATGCGCGTTGCCGGCCGGCGCCGCGCCACCGCGATGAGCGGGTCGACGGAGTTTTCGCCAAGCTTGTCCGGGTGGAGCCGGTAGACCATGCCGATGCTGTCCGCCGCATCCCCGATCCAGGGGCCGGGCGTGAAGGCGTCGAGATCGATGCCGGGGTGGACCACGCGGCCGTTGGTGATGTCAGGCGCGAAGGCGGTCCGGATATAGTCCGAGACGAAGACATAGGTGGCGATGCGCGGGTCGCGCAGCGGCTCCACCGGCGTATTCACGTTCTCGACCAGCACGGCGGGTGTCGGCCGCGCGGCCTCGAGGGCCGCCTCGTACCAGGGCCGGTCGCTGTCGCCCCAATAATGGATATGCACGATGTCCGGCGCCACCTGCGCCAGCACACGGGCAAAGGCGCTGACCGGACTGCCGAGAGGCAGATGATGGATCACCATGCCCTCGTGCCGCCCCTGCGGCGGCAGCGCGGCGGTGAGCACCTGCATCTCGTAGCGGTGGCCGAGCCGTTCCATCAGGTCCACCACCAACTGCGTGGAGCCACCCACGAACACGTTGGGGATGATGTGGAGCATGCGCGGGCGCGCCGGCACCGGAGAGTGGTGCGGCCGCACGCGGTAGACCACCCCCTTGCGCCCGAACACGAGCCCGGTGAAATCGCGGCCGAAGGTGCGGATCTGGCGCGCCGGGCGCGAACGCGCCTTCAGGCGGCCGGCGCCGTCGCGCTCCGGCACCATTGCGGTGCGGCCGGCGGCGCGCCACATGTCGGTGAGCGTGGCGATGGAGGGACCCGGCGCCACGATGAGCTCGCGCAGCCGCTCCAGCGGCAGCGGCAGATGGAAATTGAAGGTACGCGGCGGCGGCCCGGCGGTGATCTGCTCCACCTTGTAGCCGACGAGGTTGGCATGGTCCTGCAGCGCTTCCAGCCGGCGGACGATCTCCGCCTGTCCGGCGGCGAGGCGGGCGAGGCTTTCCTCGATCCGGTCGAGGCGGGCGGAGGCGTCGTCCCCGTCCGGCACGGGATCGGCTGCGGGCGGACCGGCGACGAACGGACGAGGCATCTGCAACGCGAACCTTTTCTTGGGTAATCTCGGGCCATGGTCTGGCCGGCAGGCGGCGAGGATAGACACACAAGCCCGCCGGCTGCTAGTAGCGGCGTCCTGCCACGCGCGCCGGTTGCGGCCGCGCGCAGGCGGGAGAACTGGGGCACGGCGGGGCGCTCCGGGAGGGTAAAGGCGTGAACCAGGAGGTCGCATCGCGCGTCCGGCTGCCGGCACGGGGCGGCTCGCCAGACCTTCTCGTGCGTCGCAATGCGCGGCTGCGCGAGGAGCTGAGGCGGCAGGCCCGCGAGGCGCGGCAGCAGCGCTCCGTGGTGCGGCCCTCGGCCGCGGCCTTCTGGGGCGCGGAAGTGCGCGCCATTTCCGAGTTCCGCCTGCCGCTGATGGCGAGCTTCATCGTGGTGGCGGTGATTCCGACCCTCCTCGCCACGCTCTATTTCGTCTTCATCGCGTCCAGCCAGTACCTCTCCGAAGCGCGTTTCGCCGTGCGCGCGTCCGAGCACGCAGGGCTGGAGTCGCTTTCCGGCGGCGGGCTCGGCGGACTGGCGGAGGTGCAGGACAGCCTCATCATCGCCAATTACGTGAAGAGCCTCGCCGTGGTGGAGGCGCTGGAAGAGCGGGTGAACCTGCGCCAGCTCTATTCCCGGCCGGGCATCGACTGGCTCTCCCGGCTCAATCCCAACCGCCCCATCGAGCGGCTGGAGAAGAGCTGGCGCAGCCAGATCGACACCGCCATCGAGTCGCCGTCGGGCATCATCACGGTGAAGGTGTGGGCCTTCTCGCCGCAGGATTCGCTCAAGATCGCGCAGGCCATCGTCTCGCTCTCCGAGGACATGGTGAACAAGCTCAGCGAGCGCACCCGCACCGATGCCATCTCCCAGGCAGAGAAGGAGCTGGACCGGGCGGAGGCGCGGCTGCGCAAGGCCCGCGCCGCCGTCCGCGACCTGCGCAACGAGGTCGGCGTAATCGATCCCGCGCGCACCAACGAGGGCATCGGCAAGCTCATCGCCGACCTTGAGAGCGACCAGCTGCTGATTGACCAGGAGATCGGCACGGCCCGGCGCACGCTCAGCCCCGGCGCGCCGCAGTTCGCGCTGCTCGATGCGCGGCGGCAGGCGATCCGCGAGAACATCGCGCTGCTGAAGGCCCGCCTCACCAGCGGCACCGGATCGGACAAGGACACCCTGTCCGCGGTGATGACGCGCTACGACACCCTCGACCTCGAGCGCCAGATCGCCGAGCGGCAGTACACGGCTGCTGCGGCGGCGCTGGAGCAGGCGCGGGTGGCGGCGGAGCGCCAGGGCATGTACCTCGCCACCTTCGTGAAGCCGGTGCTGGCGCAGGAGCACGACTGGCCGCACCGCTTCTGGATGCCGATGGCGGCGGCGCTGCTGTTCGGCCTGCTGTGGCTGCTGCTGGTGTCGGCCTTCGAGCTGATGCGGCACATCAAGTCGTGAGGCGGGCATGATCGTCACCGACCACCTCACCAAGACCTACTGGACGCACCTGAAGCGCAAGGTGGTGCTCTCCGACGTGTCGGTGAGCCTCGACACCCGGGCCAGCTACGGGCTGCTCGGCCAGAACGGCGCGGGCAAGTCCACCTTCCTCAAGCTCATCGCCGGCACCGAGGCGCCGAGTTCCGGGCGCATCTACCGCTCGGTGCGCATCTCCTGGCCGCTGGGGTTCGCGGGCGGCTTCCACCCGATGATGACCGGGCGGGAGAACATCCGCTTCCTCGCCCGCGTCTACGACGCCGACATCGCCGAGGTGACCGAGTTCGTGGAGGATTTCTCCGAGCTCGGGCGCGACCTCGAGATGCCGGTGAAGACCTATTCCTCGGGCATGACCTCGCGCCTCGCCTTCGCGGTCTCCATGGCCATCGAGTTCGATTTCTACCTGGTGGACGAGATCACCGCCGTGGGCGATTCCCGCTTCCAGCTGAAATGCGCGCGCGCCTTCGCCGAGCGGCGGGCGCGCGCCGGCCTGATCATGGCCTCGCACTCCACCGGCACCATCAAGGAATATTGCTCGGCCGGGATGGTGCTGCAGAAGGGACGGCTGATGGTGTTCGAGGACATCAACGACGCCATCGAGGTCCACCGCCAGCAGATGGAGGCCTGACGATGCAGCGCCCCCGTCACGCTCCGACCCGCCACGCCCCCGCGCGGCACGCGGCCGAAACCTGGTCCGCCGCCTCCAGCATGCACGCCCGCGTGGTCGGCGCCGTCATCATGCGCGACCTGCAGACCCGCTTCGGCACCGGCTATTTCGGCTTCCTGCTGGGGCTGATCATGCCGCTGGGTCACCTCACGATCGCGATCGCCATCACTATGCTCGTCGGGCGGCCAACCCCCATCGGATCGGATACGGCGGTTTTCCTGATGACGGGTGTATTGCCCTTCATCATATGGCTCTACGGCCACCGCCAGATTATGATGACCCTCGTCCAAAACCGTCCACTGCTCTATTTTCCCGGCGTGGACATATTCGATCTATTCGCGGCACGTATCCTGGTCGAAATCGTCACAAGTACACTCGTCGTGGCGATTGTCGTCGGGACGCTCGCGCTTCTCGGGCATGATCTGGTCATTGCCGATTATCAAGGCTTCCTTCTTGCGCTCGTGCAGTCGTGGCTGCTGGGCGTAGCGACAGGGTTGGTCTTCGGCACCTTCGGCACCTTCGCCCCGATCGGCTTCCTTCTTGGCAACATCATCGGACCACTTCTATGGGCCATTTCTGGCATCTTCTTCCTGCCGGACGCACTGCCGGACAAGCTGCGAAACGTCCTGGTCTGGAACCCCTTATGCCAAATCGTTGATGGGCTCAGAGTGGCGTATTATGCCGAGTATTCAAGTTCATTTCTCGACCAAAAAATCCTGAGCGCCAGCATACTTGCAGTTTTATTGCTTGGCATGCTGATGGTCGCCGTAACCAGAAAATTTACATAATCCGTACAGGCGCGGGACCGATACGATGGAAATCGCAATCATCTGCCTTGGCTACCTGAAGAATGCGGCAGGCGTTTCGCTTCTGGCCGAATATTTTGCCGATTGGGCGGATTTCTATCTCCACATCGACGCAAAATCGGACATCTCTCCCTACAGCGAGGCCGCTGCGGCACACACGAATATCCGCTTCGCCCAGCGGCGTTTCCCCATCTTCTGGGGCGGCTTCAATACCATCAACGCCTGTGTGGCGACGATCGAGCAGGCCCTGCGAACAAAGAACTACGATCGCATCGCCTTCATAACCGAGGACACCATTCCTCTGATTGGGCGCTCCGAATTCTTGAAGTGCATGTCGGATCGCACGGAGTGGATACAGATTTATCCCACCACAAATGAGGAATGGATTGCGCGATACCAGGGCTTCTATTTTTTCGACTCACTTCCGACCAATCCTCGGCACGTTGACCCGTTGCAACGCTCGTGGACGCCCGAGGCGCTCGCCAGTCTCAAGCGGCTCGAAACATTGCAGCAGACAGGAAAGGCCACCATCGACCGAATGTATGGCGGAGGAACATGGTGGTCCCTAACTCGGGCGCAGATCGACAAGTTCTTGTTGCATCATCGCACGAATAATCATGTCCGTGAAAGCTTTGAGTTTGCGGCAATTCCCGAAGAGCAATACATCCATACTATCCTTGGACCACTTGCGGGAAACAGAATATTCGTGCATACGGACTGGTCACGTGACCCCCGTCCATATGTGTTCAAATCCATCGAAGAAATAACTTGTGTGGACGCGCACGGCGCGCCGATGCTGCGCAAAGTTGCGCTCGGCATCCCAGGTATCGAAGCATTTGTCCGTTCACTGGCAAGGTGCTAATCCGCAATGCTGGCACACAGAAAAGTTGCGTGTAGCGGGAAGATTGGCCCCGGCACCGCCTTCCGTAAGGTTGCATAGCCGGCAACGCTCATTCATAAAGCGCGGGGAGAAAACACCATAGGGGGATCTGGGATGAGCGGTGACGCGCGGCTTTGCGTACTTTTTGACGCGCACCCACAGGTCGACCCCGAGTTGTTGTCAGCCAACTTCACGCGAGTGACAGAGGTCTTTTCGGGCTTTGCAGACGTCGTCCCAATCTTCGACGTAACGCAGGTGACAGCTCCCGCTCTTCCGGGGCAGTTGAGCCTGTCGCGATCGGATATTTTCGACAGTCTCGAGCACTCCAAAGGCGATTTCGTTGTTCCGGGCAACTGCGACCTGAAGCTTCTCGCGGCGGTATCCCGGCTGAAGGATTACACCCATTTCATTCGTCTTGAATTTGACGTCTGGCCCACGGACGTTGCGCAATTCCGCGTCCGCGAGTTTTGCAAACTGGCCACCTCGGGCGCCTTCGGCGCCAGCTATCTGCGCTCCCTGCCCCCGGATGCCCAATGGGTCCA
>JAEWBL010000294.1 GCA_023391175.1 Pseudomonadota bacterium | reverse complement strand
CACGCGCTGCGGATGTATGCCGGCTACCGGTGGCTGCCCACGGCGCGGCTCGGCCTCACGTTCGGCGCGGGGGTGAACTCCCGCAGCGGCACCCCGGTGAACGTCCGCGGCCACGACGCGTTCTACGACTCCGAGCTGTCCTTCCTCGTGCCGCGTGGCCGCGGGGGCCGTACGCCGTGGATGACCCAGGTCGACCTCCGGGCCGAGCTGGACTACACGATCCGCGCTCCGTGGGTGGTGCGCTTCACGGTGGACGCGTTCAACGCGCTCGACTCGCGGACGGCGCTCTCGGTGGACGAGGTGTTCACCGGCGACATCGTCGCGGGCGTGCAGAACGCGAGGTGCAGCGGAAACCCCGCCGGTGCCAGGAACCCGTCCGACGCGGTCCTCACCGCCTGCCCGGACCTCGCCTACGTCCGCACCTCCGACGGCCGGCCGATCACCGTGAACAGGAACTGGGGACGCCCGAAGACCTTCCAGGCACCGATCCTGCTGCGCTTCGGCGCAGCGCTGACCTTCTGACGTGAGGTGTGAGCAGGGCCCGCGCCGGGCCCCGCGCACGCCAGCGAGGCGCCTCGAGCGGCGGCTTCTCCCTGGGCCGCCGCTCGAGCGCCCTCGCCTGCTCGAGCAGGCGCAATCCGACGGTGATGCTCGCCGGCAGCGGTCGAGGCGCCGTCGCCGCGATTGCCGCGACGCAATCGTGATCGCGATCAACCGGCGCCTTCCCGTCGCGACTCGACCTCGATCGCCGAAGCGCCTCGCGTTGCGGCGCGGCGCCTCGCCACTTCGGTGGACTCCGACATGCACGCTGCCCAACCGCCACTCCGTCTGCTGTAGTGCGGGGTCGCGTTGGAACTCGCTGCAGGAGGTACGCGCCCATGAATTCCGAGAAGAGCGTCGTGAAGCTCGCAGTGCGAGTCAGCGAGGGGATCCTCGTCGACCACAGAGCAGAGCCCACCGCGAGAGCGACGAACGACGCCTTCCAGAATCCGAGCGCCACTTCCGACACCGCCGGGACTCAGAAGCGCATCAAGTACGTGATCGACCGCGCCTGATCGGCTCCCGCCAGACAGCAGCGGCCGCTCAGCCGGGGAAGCGTTCCATCACCTCGTGGAACGTCGCGAACGTGTCGTGCGCCAGACCGCGCGCCGCGCACCAGCGGGCGAGCGATGACCCTGCGCGCGCGAAGACGTGATCGGCGGCCTCCGCGGCGTGTCGATCTCCCGAACCATCGCCCAGCGCGAGGACCTTGTGGCCCCGCGCCTGGAGCTCGCGGACGACGTCGCCCTTGCAGAACCCGCAGAAGCCGCAATCGGTGCCGTGGAACTCCACGGTCATTCCCTGCGGCGACGCGTTGGCGCGGTTGGCGCGAACCTGCACGTGCTCGCGGAGCGGTCCAGGCAGTCCCTCGACGACCGCCTCGATGTAGGCGTCGAGGCCGGAGGACACGATGAGGAACGGGGCGCCCCCGGCGCGGCAGCGGTCGACGAACGCCTCGAACCCGGGCCGCCACACGGCGCGGGCGCGGGCGAACGCGGCGATCTCGTCGCGGGTGGCGCGAACCGGCGCGAACACGTGACGCAGGAGGTGCCCGAACGACAGCTCGCCCGCCGCATAGCGACGCTCCGCGGCCTCGAACATCGACGGGTCGCCGAGCTGCGTCGCGACCTGATCGCCGAGATCCTCGGTCAGCGCGGTGCCGTCGAAGTCGCAGACGATGGCCCAGGGAGCGCGCACGGGACGCCGTTCTACCGTGAGCGCGGCGACTTCACCACCCGCCCCCAGGAGCGCATCGCCGGCCACGTCCGGGCGCGGCGACAGACGAAGGGCGGAGACGCCTCACGGCGCCTCCGCCCGGCCTTCGCTTCTACTGTTGCTGCGCCTATGGGATCGCGTCGATCAGCGTCTGGCGGCCGTTCTCGAACTTCGCGGGCACCCAGCTGTTGTCGTACGCGTGATTCTCGAGGAAGAACTGCTCCACGTTGTCACCCGACCGGTGGCAGGTCATGCAGGACTGCGTCGTCGGGCCGATGAGCAGATCGTCGAGCAGGTTGTTCCACGGGGCGACGCCAGCGTCGAACGTGACGCCGACGGCCTTCGTCGGATCCGGGAGGCCCGGGTTGCTGGCGACGTGGCATGCCGAGCAATCGTTGAGCGCGCGCGGGTAGTGGACCGGGATGATCCGGTGCGGGCGCCACGTGCCGTTCGTGCTGTCCGGCAACGTCGCCTGGTCCTTGCAGCTGCCGTCGGTGTTGGCGATGTTCGTGAGATCCTTGCCCGTCGCCTTCGATCCGTAGACCCGGCAGTAGCTCAGCGGGCCGTCCTCGGCGTCGACGCAGCTCACGCAGTTCGCGGCGTCGGGCCAGTTGGTGACGCCGATGGGCTTGTGGTTCGCGTCCAACGCGCCGAAGAAGTAGATGCCGTTCGTGCGATAGAACACCAGCGGCTTCTTGGTCTCACCGGCCGAGTGGATCGCGTGGATCATCGTGCGCATGTCGTACGTCTGGCCCGGGAGCCCGTCGTACGCGTTCGCCGCGGTGATGCCGATGTCGACGCGGCGGTTCTGCTCGGTCGACGCCGGGTTGTGGCACATCACGCACAGCTCCATGCTGTCCACGCGGCTGCCGCCGTGCTGGTACACGGTGCCCAGGTGGCAGGCAATGCACTTGTCGATGTCCGTGCTCGCGCGGCGGATCGCGGCGGGAGCCGCGCCGCTCGTGACGACGAACTCACGCGTCGGGGTGATCGCGCGGACCCAGATG
>JAEWBL010000258.1 GCA_023391175.1 Pseudomonadota bacterium | reverse complement strand
GGCCCATGGAGCCGAGCCCCACAAAGCCGATCTTCTTCATCGTTTCCTCCCGCTCGGCCCGCCCCTCTTGCCGGGGGCTGGGACCGGATGAATTACTTGAGCCAGCCCTTCACCTGCGCCGAGAGCGCGTCGGTGGAGATGCCGTAGCGATCATGCAGGGTGGGCAGCGCGCCGGCGGCCAGGAACTCGTCCGGCAGGCCGATCATGCGGAACGCGGGGTGGACGCCCTCGCGCATCAGCAGTCCCGCCACCGCCTCGCCGAGGCCGCCTATGACGGTGTGGTTTTCCACCACAACCACGAGGCGGCCGGGCTTGGCGCAGGCTTCCAGAATGGTCGCGGTGTCGAGGGGCTTGATGGTGGGCACGTGCAGCACGCCCACGTCCACGCGGTCCGCCTCAAGGGCCTTGGCGGCTTCGAGCGCCCGCATGGTCATGATGCCGGACGAGATGAACAGCACCTCGTAGCCGTCGCGCAGCATCTTCGCCTTGCCCAGCTCGAAGGTGTAGCCGTACTCGTCGAGCACGAGCGGCACCTGGCCGCGCAGCAGGCGCATGTAGACCGGGCCCTTGTGGGCCACCATGGCCGGCACCGCCTGCTCGATCTCGTGCGCGTCGCAGGGGTCGATGACCGTCATGTTCGGAATGGCGCGCATGAGCGCCAGATCTTCCGCCGCCTGATGCGAAGGGCCGTAGCCGGAGGTGAGACCCGGCAGGGCGCAGGCGATCTTCACGTTGCGGTCTTCTTCCGCAATCGTCTGGTGGATGAAGTCATAGGCCCGGCGCGAGGCGAACACCGCATAGGTGGTGGCAAACGGCGTGAAGCCTTCCGCCGCGAGGCCCGAGGCGGCGCCGAACAGCAGCTGCTCGGCCATGCCCATCTGGTAATAGCGATCCGGGAAGGCCTGCTGGAAGATGTGCAGGTCGGTATACTTGCCGAGGTCCGCCGTCATGCCGACGATGGAGGGATCGTTCTGCGCAGCCTTGACCAGCGCATGACCGAACGGCGCCGGCTTGGTGCGCTGCCCCTCGCCCGCGATGGACGCGATCATGGCGGAGGTGGTCAGGCGCGGCTTGGCCGGGGTATCAGCCTTGGCGGCGGGAGCGGGTTTCATGCGGGCTTCCTCTCGTCGAGGGCGGCCAGGGCCAGCTGCCACTCATGGGCATCCACACGGATGAAATGGTTCTTGTCGCGCGCCTCGAGGAAGGGGATGCCCTTGCCCATGAGCGTGTCGGCGATGATCATGCTGGGCCGGCCGCCATTGGCGGTCTTGGCCGCATCGAAGGCGTTGCGCACGGCGTCGAGGTCGTTGCCGTCCACCCGCTGCACGAACCAGTTGAAGGCCTCCAGCTTCTCCGCCAGCGGCTCGAAGCCGAGCATGGAGGTGGAGGGGCCGTCCGCCTGCTGGTTGTTCACGTCGACGATGGCGATGAGGTTGTCGAGCTTGTAGTGGGCGGCCGACATGATGGCCTCCCACACCGAGCCCTCGTCCAGCTCGCCGTCGGAGAACAGCGTGTAGACCCGGCTGTCCGAGCCCTTGCGCTTCAGGCCGAGGCACTTGCCCACCGCGATGGAGAGGCCGAGGCCGAGAGAGCCGCCGGACATCTCCATGCCCGGGGTATAGGCCGCCATGCCGGACATGGGCAGGCGGCTGTCGTCGAAGCCGTAGGTCTCCAGCTCGTCCTCGGGGACGATGCCGGCCTCGATCAGCGCCGCGTAGAGCGCGATCGCATAATGGCCGTTGGACAGCAGGAAGCGGTCGCGCCCCTCCCACTCGGGATTCTGGGGCTCGTAGCGCATGGCGTGGAAATAGGCGGTGGCCAGCACGTCGGCGATGTCGAGAGCCTGAGCGATATAGCCCTGCCCCTGCACTTCGCCCATGCGGATGGCATGACGCCGGATGTTCCAGGCGCGCCGCTCCAGCGAGACGTTGGAAGTTGTCGTGGTCATTGTCCCTGTTCCTGTCGAGGAGCGCCCGCGCGGGGACGGGTCCGGCCGCCTTGCGACCGCCGACCCGCACGCGCCGAGGCGGACCGGGATTAGTGGATCAGCATGCCGCCGTTGACGTCGATCACCGCGCCGGTGACGTACGCAGACAGGTCGCTGGCGAGGAACAGATAGATGCCGGCCACGTCGCTCGCGTCGCCGAGGCGATTGAGCGGGATGCCCTTCAGGATGTCCTTGCGCATCTCGTCGGTCAGCTTGCCGCCGGTGATGTCGGTCTGGATCAGGCCGGGGGTGACGCAATTCACGCGGATGCCGTCCACGCCGAACTCGCGGGCCATCGCCTTGGCAAGGCCGAGCACGCCGGCTTTCGCGGAGGAATAGTGCGGGCCGCCGAAGATGCCGCCGCCGCGCTGCGCGGACACCGACGACATGCAGGCGATCGAGCCGGACTTGCGCGCCTGCATGTGCGGGATGAACACCTGGCTGAGGAACAGGACGCCCTTGCAGTTGATGTCCTGGATGCGGTCCCAGCTCGCCTCGTCGATATCGAGGGTCTTCACCGGCTGGGTCACGCCGGCATTGTTGACGAGGATGTCCACATGGCCGAACGCGGCGATCACCGCATCGGCGGCCGCCTGGCAGGACGCCTTGTTGGCGACGTCACAGCCGACGCCGATGTGCTGCGGGCCGAGCTCGGCGGCAGCGGCCTTGGCGGCGGCCTCGTCGATGTCGAGAATGGCGATGCGCGCGCCATGGGCGGCGAACAGCTTCGCCGTGGCAAGACCAATGCCGCGGGCGCTGGCCGCCCCCGAAATGGCGGCGGTCTTGTTCTGAAGCAACATGGTTTCCTCCACGAGGGGCCTCTTTTTGTAAGGGTGATACTGGCTCGCCTTTTCCCGGCTGAAAAACGCAAAAATTGCGCGAATGGATGAACCATGCTCATCTAACGCCTCGAACCATCCGCCCTTCCCCAGCGGCTTCCTTCATGAGTGATCGCATGAAGCGCCTTCCCCTCTCCGCCCTCCAGGCCTTCGAATCCGCCGCGCGGCGCGGCTCCTTCCGTGTTGCCGGCGAGGAGCTGGGCATATCGCCCAGCGCCATTAGCCACGCGGTGCGCAAGCTGGAGGATCTGATGGGCGCGGCCCTGTTCGAGCGTGAAGGTCGAGCGGTGCGGCTCAATCCGGCCGGCGAGGCGCTGATGCGCCATGTGTCTGCCGGCTTCGACGAGATGCGGCAGGGCATCGAGATGGTCGGTGCCCGCTCGGTGAACCTGCTGCGGCTGCATTGCGCGCCCTCGCTGGCGGCGCAATGGCTGCTCCCCCGGTTGCGCACGCTGCTCGCCAAGCAGCCGGGGCTGGAGGTGCGCCTCGCGGCGGGGGTGGACTATCCCCGCTTCGAGCATGACGAGTTCGACGCCGACATCTGCTACGGCCCGCCCCGGCAGGAAGGGCTGATCGTGGTGCCCCTCGGCGAGGAGACGGTGACGCCCCTGTGCGCGCCGGAAATGGCCGCGCGGATATCAGGCCCGCTGGACCTGCTCGAACACGACCTGATCGAGAGCGACAACAAGCGCGTGCGCTGGAACCACTGGTTCGAATCCAACGGCGTCGCCCCGCCCGGCCCGCGCGGCTCGCGCTTCGACCGCTCCTTCATGGCCATCGCGGCGGCGGTGGATGGGCTCGGCATCGCGCTCGAATCCACCCGCCTCGCCGAGCGCGAGATCGCCCGCGGGCAATTGGTGGCGCCACTGGCCGGCAAGGCCAACGACGTCACCTATGTCGGGCACTACCTCGTCTTCCCCCGCGCGGCCAAGGCCCGACGGGCGGTGCGCATGTTCGCCACCTGGATCACGCAGGAACTCGATCTGCCGACGCCGCGCATCTGAGGACCCGGCTCTTCCGCGCGGAGCCGGCCGGATCACGGCACCAGGCGCGCCCCCTGCTCCAGCACCTCGTCGAGGCCAAGCTGGGGATGGAGCTCGGCGACGACGGCGATGTCTTCCTGGATGCGGGCGATGATCCAGTCCCGCACCTCGGTGACGATCGCCCGCGCGGCCTTGTCGCGCGAGCGCACGAACTGGCAGTGCCGCCCGGTCGTCATCAGCCGTGGGCTCGCGGGAATGAGCATCTTGTTGCGCAGCCAGTGGCAGATGACATTCAGCCAGCCCAGTGCCACGCCCTGCCCCAGCAGCGCCGCCTGCACGACGATGGCGTAATCCGAGAAGATCATCGAGTTGACGGCCGAATTCGGGTCTTCGGGAAAGAACAGATGCGACCAGTCGGGCTGCGCCTCGCTGAGGAAGATGAGCGTCTCCTCGGTCGCCTTCAGCGGACCTCGGTGCGCCTCGCTGTAGCCGGGGCTGCAGATGGGCAGCAGCGTCTCGGGCATGATGTAGGCCGCCTCGTGCCGCTCGTCCGGCCCGTTCACGAAACGCATGCCGAGATCGACATCGGTGACCGGCCCGGTCAGGGCGGACATGATGAGCTCGAACCGAAGCTCCACGGTCGGGAAGGTGCGCTTCAGTTCCGCCATGTGCGG
>JAEWBL010000255.1 GCA_023391175.1 Pseudomonadota bacterium | reverse complement strand
TCTCGGTCGAGAGCGCGTTGACGACGCTGACCCCAACGCCGTGAAGGCCGCCGGAGGTGGAATAGGCCTTGCCCTCGAATTTCCCGCCCGAATGGAGCGTGGTCATGATGACCTCGAGCGCCGACTTGCCGGGAAACTTCGGGTGCTCCTCCACCGGGATGCCGCGGCCGTTGTCCGAGACGGTGAGATAGCCGTCGGCGCCGAGCTGCACCTCGATAAAGGTGGCGTGGCCGGCCACCGCCTCGTCCATCGAATTGTCCACCACCTCGGCGAAGAGATGGTGCAGCGCCTTGGAATCGGTGCCGCCGATATACATGCCCGGCCGGCGCCGCACCGGCTCCAGCCCTTCCAGCACCTCGATATGGGCGGCAGTGTAGTCGCCAGCCATGGCGGGCACCACGGCGGCCTTGCCGCGCGCGCTCTCCTTCGCGGTCGTTTCCCGCGCAGGCGACTTGCTGGCACCGCGCGGGCGGGCAGCGAAGAGATCGTCGGAATTGTCGGATTCGGACATGGGACTCTGAGGTCGGAGGTTTGGGCGCCAGATAGCAGAACGGCAGGGCCGGCGCGAATCGGGACGCCGCCGCGGCCCCTGCTTTCCCCAGTGTGACAGAGCCGGCGGGCGAGGGGAACAGAATGGCAACAATTGAGCCATGCCCGCCCGCGCTCGACGCCGCGCCTCTCCTCTGGCTTCATGCGCGCGTGAACATAGCTGTGCCGAATCGCCTCTTCCTCGACGTCGCCCGCTCCGCCACCGGCCGCACCTGGCGGGAGCGGCTGGACGTGCGCGGGGGGCAGACGGCGCTCGCCATGGCCCAGCGCTTCGGCATCAGCGAGCTTCTGGCCCGCGTGCTCGCCGCCCGCAACGTGCAGCTGGACGAGGTGGAGCGCTATCTCGACCCCTCCATCCGTACCCTTCTGCCCGATCCCGATACCCTCACGGACATGCCCGCCGCGGTGGCGCGGCTCGCCCGCGCGGTGACGACCGGCGAGCAGGTGGCGGTGTTCGGCGATTATGACGTGGATGGCGCCTGCGCCACCGCCCTCATGGTGGGCGTGCTGCAGGCGGGAGGGCTCGATCCGTTCTTCCACATTCCCGACCGCATCTTCGAGGGCTACGGGCCGAACGTGCCGGCCATCGAACAGCTCGCCGCGCGGGGCGTGACGCTGCTGGTGACGGTGGATTGCGGCACCACCTCGCTGGAGCCGCTCGCCGCCGCGCAGCGGCTCGGCATGGATGTGGTGGTCATCGACCACCATCAGGCCGGCGAGACCCTGCCACCCGCCACCGCCATCGTGAACCCGAACCGTGAGGACGACCTCTCCGGCCTCGGCCATGTCTGCGCGGCGGGGCTCGCCTTCGTCGTCGCGGTGGGCCTCGTGCGGGCGCTGCGCCAGAGCGGGCATTTCAATGCCGAGCGGCCGGCACCGGACCTGCTGGACGCCCTCGACATCGTGGCGCTGGCGACGGTGGCGGACGTGGTGCCGCTCATCGGCCTCAACCGGGCGTTCGTGGCGAAGGGGCTCATCGCCATGCGCCGGCGCACCCGCATCGGCCTCACGGCGCTGATGGATGCGGCGCGGCTCGACGGGCCGCCCCGGCCGTTCCATCTCGGCTTTCTCATCGGTCCGCGCATCAATGCCGGCGGGCGCATCGGCGAGGCGACGCTGGGCGCGCGCCTGCTGCTGACGCAGGACCCCGCCGAGGCGCGCGGCATCGCCGCCGAGCTGGACCGCCTGAATGCCGAGCGGCAGGAGGTGGAGCGCGCCATCCTCGCCGCCGCCGAGGCAGAGGCGCACGCGGCGCTTGGCATCTCGGAGGAGGGCGCGGTGGTGGTGGTGAGCGGCGAGGGGTGGCATCCCGGCGTCGTTGGCCTCGTCGCCGCGCGGCTGAAGGAGCGCTTCCAGCGCCCGGCCTTCGCCATCGCCTTCAATGGCGAGACGGGCACCGGCTCCGGCCGCTCCATTCCCGGCGTGGATATCGGCCGGGCGGTGCGCGGCGCGGTGGAGAGCGGATTGCTGGTGAAGGGCGGCGGCCATGCCATGGCGGCCGGCCTCACCGTGGAGCGTCGCCAGCTCGGGGCGCTCCGCGCGGAGCTGGAGCAGCGCCTCGCGCCGGATGTGGAGCGCGCCCGCGCCGAGGGCACCCTTTCCATCGACGGCGCGATGACCGCGCGCGGGGCAACGGTGGACATGGTGGAGACCGTTTCCCGCGCCGGTCCGTTCGGCGCCGGCAATCCCGAGCCGGTGTTCGCCTTTCCCGGCCATCGCATCAGCTATGTGGAGAGCTTCGGCGCCGGCCATGTGCGCGCCCGCATCTCTTCGCCGGACGGCACGACCCTGAAGGCCACCGCCTTCCGCTGCGCCGAGGAGCCGCTGGGCCGGGCGCTGCTGGCCGCGCGCGGACGCAATCTGCATGTGGCGGGGTGCCTCGACATCGACACCTGGCAGGGCGAGACGCGGGTCGCGCTGCGCATCCGCGATGTGGCCGAGGCCGGATGAGGTTCAATCCGTGAAGGTGTTTGCGTGAAGGTGCTGCTCGCCGTCCTCCTCTGCTTCAACGCCGGCTTCGTGGATGCGGCGGGCTTCGTCGCGCTCGGCGGGCTGTTCGCGGCCCATGTCACCGGCAATTTCGTCACCATCGCCGCCTCGCTGGCTCATGGGGAGGCGCCCTCGCTGGCGAAGGTCCTGGCGCTGCCGGTGTTCGCCATCGTGGTGCTGTGCGCGCGGGAATTGAGCCTGTTCCTCGCCCGGCGCGGGCGGGACGATTTCCGCATCCTGATGGCGGCGAAGCTGGTGCTGCTCGCCCACGCGGCGCTGGTGGCGGTGCAGAACGGGCCATTCTACGACCACGACTCTCCCGCGGCCGTGATGATGGGCATGACCCTGGTGGCGGCCATGGCGCTGCAGAATGCGCTCCACCGCACCCACCTCACCGACTCGCCGCCCTCCACGGTGATGACGGGCACGTTCACACAGGTGCTGGTGGATATCGCCAATCTCTGGCGGCCGCTGGAGGGCACCAACATCCCCGCCACCCGCGCCCGCCTCGGGCGGATGAGCGCGTACCTCGCCGCCTTCCTCTTCGGCTGCCTCTCGGCCGCGCTGCTCTATCGCGCGGTGGGCATGTGGTGCCTGTTCGTGCCCACCTTCGTGGCGGTGGCGGAAATCTTCACGCTGGGGCCGGACGCGGCGGTGGAGAAGGACAAGGCGTGATCGGGCGGGGCCGGATCAGCGCTCTTCCGACACCCGAAGCGCCGTTCGCCCGGTAATCTTGCGCTTGCGGGGAGCAGGCTTGCCGTCGGGGGCAACCTCGGCCGGAGGCGCGGCCGGGGCCGCGGCGGGAGCAGCAGGAGCGGCCCCGGGCGCCTTGCGCGACGACGCCTTCTTCGCCGGCTTGGCCACCGGAGCGGCCGGGTAGCGGCTGGCGTCGGCCAAAGCGAGCAGCGCCTTCACCCGGTCGCCGGGCTGGGCGAGGGCCGGGGCGTGGGGATCGACGCGGGCCAGCAGCGCCTTGGTCTTGGGCGCGGGCACGCCGTCCAGCGCCTCGGCGAAGGCGGCGGGGCCGAGCAAAGCGCGGATGGCGCGCAGGGCTTCAAG
>JAEWBL010000242.1 GCA_023391175.1 Pseudomonadota bacterium | reverse complement strand
TGGACCCCGAGCACCTCGACCATTTCAAGACCTTCGACAAGGTGCAGGAGGCGTTCAAGGCGTTCGTGGAGAACGTGCCCTTCTACGGCTTCGCGGTGATGTGCATCGACCATCCGGTGGTGCAGGCGCTGGTCGGCCGCATCGAGGACCGCCGCGTCATCACCTATGGCGAGAACCCGCAGGCCGACGTGCGCCTGGTGGACGTGGACCTCAAGGGCGGTGTCACCAAGTTCGGCGTGGTGTTCCGCAACCGCGCGGGCGAGACGGTGCATGAAATCCGCGGCCTGCGCCTGCCCATGCCCGGCAAGCACAATGCGCTGAATGCCACCGCCGCCATCGCGGTGGCGCACGAACTGAAGGTGCCGGACGAGAAGATCATCGAGGCGCTCTCCGCGTTCGGCGGCGTGAAGCGGCGCTTCACCCGCACCGGCGAGTGGAACGGCGTGACGGTGTTCGACGATTACGGCCACCACCCGGTGGAGATCGCCGCCGTGCTCAAGGCGGCCCGCGCGGCGAGCGAGGGGCAGGTGATTGCCGTGGTGCAGCCGCACCGCTACAGCCGCCTCGCCTCGCTGTTCGACGAATTCTGCACCTGCTTCAACGATGCCGACCACGTGGTGGTGGCACCCGTCTACACGGCCGGCGAGGCACCCATCGAAGGCGCCGACCGGGACCATCTCGTGCAGGGCCTCATCGCCCACGGCCACCGCTCGGTGACGGCGCTGGATGGGCCGGAGCAGTTGGCGGGTATCGTCTCCGGCCTCGCCAAGCCGGGCGATTACGTGATCTGCCTCGGCGCCGGCTCCATCTCGGGCTGGGCCTACGCGCTTCCGGGAGAGTTGCAGGCGCTGAAGCCTGCAGCCTGAAGGCGTTCCGCCGAAATATGAGGACGGTCCCGGCTTCTGCCGCCGGGTGATCTGCGTGTAGACTGCCGAGGCAATGCCGGGCCGGGGGGCGCCTGCATCGCGGGGGGCTTGCGTCTTGGGGACGGCAGCGGCAGCGGCACCGCAGCGGGATCGACCTTCGCATCCGGCGCGGGGCATCCGAGGGGACGGGGCATGACCCTCTCCGGCTTGTTCTTCACCACCCTCGACGTGCGCACCCTGTTCCGCCTCATGTTCCTGGCGGATCTCGTGGTCTGCCTGCTGCTGCTCGGCTATCGCGAGACGGGAACCAAGCAGCGTCTCATCCGCCGCTTCGTGTTCGCGCGGGTGCTGCACGGCGTCGCCTGCCTGCTCATCAGCCTGCGCGGCGACATCTCCGCGCTCGCCTCGGTCTATCTGGCCAACATCACCATCTTCTTCGGCTTCGCGCTGGAGATCTCGACCATCATCGGTGCGCGCGTGCGCCGGCGCGGCGTCACGGCGCTGCTGTTCGGCGTTGCGGCGCTGGGCAGCGTGGTCTTCGTCCTCGCGGCCACCACGCCGGGGCTCTACGTGGGCTATGCCGCCACCGTGATCAGCGCGCTGTTCGGCGTGGCGTTCGCGGTGCTGGCGGGGGATGCGGAGGGCTCGCGCCTCCAGCGCATCATCGCCGGCTTCTATCTGCTCGTGGCGGTCTCCTTCCTGTTGCGCGCCTATGCCGGCTTCGGGGCCGGACTGACGGTGCTCGACGCGCCGCCCGTGCAGTCGTTCGGGCTGCTGGTGATGTTCGGCTATTGCGTGGGCGGGGGCGTCGGTTTCCTGCTGCTGCTGAAGGAGGACGTGGACCGCCGGCTGTTTCGTGCGGCCACCATCGATTCCCTCACCGGCATCCTCAACCGCCGCGCCTTCTTCGAGGCCGCGCGCGAGCGGCTCGCCCGGGCGGCGGAGCGGGCCGAGCCGGTCTCCCTGCTGCTGGTGGACATCGACCACTTCAAGCGCGTCAACGACACCTTCGGCCATCCGGCGGGCGATGAGGTGCTCGCCGCCGTCACCGAACGCCTGGGCCGCGCGCTCAGGGCCAATGATCTGTTCGGCCGGGTGGGCGGCGAGGAGTTCGCGGTGCTGCTGCCCGAGGCGGAAGCGGAGGCCGTGGCCGTGGCGGAGCGTCTCCGGCTTTCGGTCCGCGGGCTGACGACGCCGGCGACCCGGCGTCTCGACTGCAGCGTCAGCATTGGCTGCGCCAGCGTCCCGGCCGGGGAGAGCGCCAGCATCGAGACGCTGTTCCGGCGGGGCGACGCCGGCCTCTATGCCGCCAAGCGCGGCGGGCGCAATCGCGTGGTGGCGGCGGCGCCGGACCTCGCGACGCTTGAGATGGCCGCGGAGAGCGCCGGCCCGTCTGCGGCGCCGCGCCCGGCCGATGGCCCCCACCTGTCCTTCGCGAACGAAGAGAGCCGCGGCGTGCCGCGGCCCTGAGATCGTCCTTGATGGCGGGGAAGGGCGGGCGCGCAGGCGCGCCCCGCCTCACTTCTTCGGAAGCGCCTCCAGCACGTCGTCGAACGTGCGCAGGCCGGTGCGGGGGGAGTTCACCAGCACCGCCATGTTGCCGGGGGCGTGCTGGTTCTTCCACATCTTGGTGTGCGCCTCGGGGATGCGGTCCCACGGGAACACTTCCGACATGCAGGGGTCCACGCGCCGGTCGATGATGAAGTTGTTGGCGGCGGAGGCCTGCTTGAGGTGGGCGAAATGCGAGCCCTGGATGCGCTTCTGGCGCATCCACACGTAGCGGGCGTCGAACGTGATGTTGAAGCCGGTGGTGCCGGCGCAGAACACGATCATGCCGCCGCGCTTGCCCACCAGCGTCGACACCGGGAAGGTGCTCTCGCCGGGGTGCTCGAACACGATGTCCACGTCGCGCTTGCCGGTGATGTCCCAGATGGCCTTGCCGAACTTGCGGGCTTCCTTGAGCCACTCCGCATATTCCGGCGAGTTCACCGTGGGCAGCTGGCCCCAGCACTTGAAGTCCTTGCGGTTGATGACGCCCTTGGCGCCGAGGCCGAGCACGTAGTCGCGCTTGGTCTCGTCCGAGATGACGCCGATGACGTGCGCGCCGGAGGCGGCGGCGAGCTGCACGCCGAACACGCCGAGGCCGCCCGAGGCGCCCCACACCAGAACGTAGTCACCCGGCTTTACCGTGTGCGGCGGGTGGCCGAACAGCATGCGATAGGCGGTGGCCATGGTGAGGGTGTAGCAGGCGCTCTCCTCCCAGGTGAGGTGCTGGGGGCGCGGCATGAGCTGGCGCGCCTGCACGCGGCAGAACTGGCCGAAGGAGCCGTCCGGCGTCTCATAGCCCCAGATGCGCTGGGAGGGGGAGAACATCGGGTCGCCGCCGTTGCACTCCTCGTCGTCCCCGTCGTCCTGGTTGCAGTGGACGACCACCTCGTCGCCCACCTTCCAGCGCTTCACCTTGGAGCCGACGGCCCAGACGATGCCCGAGGCATCCGAGCCAGCGACGTGGAACGGCGCCTTGTGCACGTCGAACGGGGAGATCGGCTGGCCGAGGCCGGCCCAGATGCCGTTGTAGTTGACGCCCGCGGCCATCACGAGGACGAGCACGTCGTTCTCGCCGAGCTCCCAGGTGGGGACCACTTCGAGCTGGAACGACTGCTCCGGCGGACCATGGCGGTCGCGGCGGATGGTCCAGGCATACATGTTGGCAGGCACGTGGCCGAGCGGCGGAATTTCGCCGAGCTCATAAAGGTCCTTCACCGGTCCCTCGTTCGTATTGGCGGCTGCCGTCTGGGCCATGGCTGTCGTCCTCTCCTGGTGTGGACCGTTCGGTCGCGTCGTTTTAGTCCCTATCTCGCAATGCAGCGTAGCAGAGAAAAAATCCAAGGCGAGAGCCATTCTCAACCCCGACATTCGACCATGTGGCGCTGCGGCACCAAAGAATGCGCGTCCACGGCCCCGCTGGCGTTTCCGGCGGCGGCGCGCCCCGCTAGAGTGGCGGTGTTCCGCGCCGGACGGCCGGCGTCGACACAGGGGATGGGGAGTAGGTCATGGGCATCATCTGGATGATTATCGTCGGCGCGATCGCCGGCTTCCTCGCGGGCCAGCTCTTCCAGGGCTACGGCTTCGGCCTCGTGGGCAACATCGCCG
>JAEWBL010000084.1 GCA_023391175.1 Pseudomonadota bacterium | reverse complement strand
CTTCCGGCGGCAGCAGCACGCGCAGCGGCCGCACCAGCCGGGCAATGAACAGTTGCGCGATCCCGACGAGGAGCGTGGTCGTCGCCATCAGCCCCAACCCGCCGAGCGCAAGCGCCTGCACCGCCAGCGGAATCGCCCCGGGGGCCGGGATATGCACGGCGAGATAGCCCGAGCCGAAGCGCGTGCGCATGCATTGGATGATGGTGGCGACGCCGATGCTCATGGCGCAGGCCGAGACCATGGCGGAGATCTGGTCGGCGGGCAGCTTCGCCTCGGTGGCCGCGAGCACCGGGTAGATCAGGAAGGTCACGGCCAGCATGGCGTGCTGGGCGGCGAGCGGGATCAGCGCCGCGGGCGGAACCGGATCGTCCAGGCCGTAGACCAGGGAGGGCGGCCGGCGGCCGGTCCGCGTGCCGCGGCGCGAATCAGGGAAAAAGCGGTCGAGCAGATGCGTCAGACGGGCGAAGCGCGCCGGGCGCGGCGCACCATCGGGCACCGGCTCAAGCATGCCCGCCCTCGATGAAGCTGCGGATGAGATGGTGCGCGATGGCGATGGGCGGGGGCACGAACAATCCGTCGGGGTGGGTGCGGGTGAGCATCAGCGCCACCTCGTCCCGGCCGAACCAGCGGGCATCCTCCAGTTCGTTGCGGTCGATCACCAAGTCCTCGCTGGTCGCCTCGGCGATGCAGCCGATCATCAGCGACATGGGGAAGGGCCACGGCTGGCTGGCGAAATACCGCACGGCCCCGGTGGCGATTCCCGCCTCCTCCAGCGTCTCGCGGCGCACCGCCTCCTCGATCGTCTCCCCCGGCTCGACGAAGCCGGCCAGCGTGGACCACATGCCGGGCGCGAAATGCGGCTGCCGGCCGAGCAGGCAGCGGTCGCCGCGGGCCGTGAGCATGATGACGACCGGATCGGTACGCGGAAAATGCTGGGCGCCGCAGGACTGGCAATCCCGCCGCCAACCGGCATCCATGATGCGGGAGGCGGCGCCGCAATTGGCGCAGAAGCCGTGCCGGCCGTGCCACGCGCGCAGCGCCTTGCCGCAGGCCAGAGGCCCGAGGTGCTGCGGTGCGACCAGACCGCTGACGGCGATGCTGCGCAGGTCCGTGACCGTCAGCCCATCGCCCTCCAGCGCCTCCCGGTTGGCGGGATCGAACCCCATGGCAAAACGCGGCGCGCCGTCGCCCTCGATGCCCAGGAACAAGGGCTCGCCCCGCCCGCGGGCCGCGGCTTCGGCCCGGTCGAACAGGGGATCGAAGACCGGCCCGGCGCCATTCAGCGCCACCAGTTCTCCCCCGAGCAGATAGAAGCGGGCTCCGGCATGGCCGAGGAGATCGGCGGCACCGGCGCGCAGGTGGCAGGCGCGGTCAAGCGGGCTGTCCACATAACCGAGGGTCGGCCAGGCGCCGAGAGCGGGGCGGGTAATGACGGACATGGACCAGACGACCCCGGCAGGCGGCAGGCTGCGAACTGTTGGCGACCGTCGCACGCGTCCGGGATGGAGGCAAGGCTGTCCCTCGGGCAGCCTTTCAGCCGTGCACACCCAGCCGCGCGCGCAAGGCCTGAAGGCGGGATGAGCGCTCCGCCTCGTCCAGCGGCTCGCGGGCGCCGGCACCGAACACCACGCCCGGCCACGCCGCATCGCCGGGGTTGCGGGCGATGATGTGGACGTGGAGCTGCGGCACCATGTTGCCCAGCGCCGCGATGTTCAGCTTGGCGCAGCCCGTGATGTCTTTCAGGGCCTGCGAGACGTGGGCGATCTCTTCCATCAGCGTCGCGCCGTCGCCGGGACGAAGGTCGAAAATCTCCGACATGGCGGCCCGGCGCGGCGTCAGCGACACCCAGAAGAAGCGACGATCCTCCACCAGCCGCACATGACAGAGCGGAAGGTCGCCCACGGCCGGGCCGTCCGCGGCGAGGCGGGGGTCGAGCACGAAGGCATCTTCGGTCATGGGCGGGGCTCCTGTGGGACAGGCGGTTGATGCCCCCCGGCGCCCCCCGCCGCAAGCGCGTTCTCGGCCGGTTGCGCTGACCGGTTGCCCCGGCCCCCCGTTGCCGCTATGGAGGCGCCCCAACAGCTGCGCGACTTCCAGAACCCCGCGCGCAAGGACTTCAGGGATGTTCCGCTCGGCCTTCTCCGCACCCCAGGCATCGCACGCCCAGCGCAGCCGGCGAAAATGACGCGGGGCTGAAGCCGGCGGCCGGGATCGGCGCCGCACGCGTGCAACCCCAAGGATATCAGGCGAAGAAAGGCACGAGCGATGGCTCGGCTTGTCATGAAGTTCGGCGGCACGTCCGTCGCCAATATCGAGCGCATCCGCAACGTGGCGCGCCACGTCAAGCGCGAGGTGGAGGCCGGCTACAAGGTGGCGGTCGTGGTCTCCGCCATGTCCGGCAAAACCAACGAGCTGGTCGCGTGGTGCAAGGATGCCTCCTCGCTCTACGACGCGCGTGAATATGACGCGGTGGTGGCCTCCGGTGAGCAAGTGACGAGCGGGCTGCTCGCCATCGCGCTGCAGGAGATGGGCGTTTCCGCCCGCTCGTGGCAGGGCTGGCAGATCCCGATCTCCACCGACGACGCGCACGGCTCCGCCCGCATCATGGACATCGACGCCGACCGGCTGGCCACCTCCATCGAGGGCGGCGAGGTGGCGGTGATCGCGGGCTTCCAGGGCATCCACCTGCCCACGGGGCGGATCACGACGCTCGGCCGCGGCGGCTCGGACACCTCGGCGGTGGCCGTGGCGGCCGCGCTCAAGGCCGAGCGGTGCGACATCTATACCGACGTGGACGGCGTCTACACCACCGACCCGCGCGTCGTGCCCAAGGCCCGCCGCCTCGACCGCATCGCCTTCGAGGAAATGCTGGAGATGGCGTCGCTGGGCGCCAAGGTGCTGCAGGTGCGCTCGGTCGAGCTCGCCATGGTGCATAATGTGCGCACCTTCGTGCGCTCGAGCCTGGTCGACCCCGACGCGCCGGAGATGCGCGAAGTCGAGAAGGCGGGAACCCTCATCTGCGACGAGGAGGAAATCGTGGCAAGCCAGATGGAATCGCAGGTGGTCACGGGCATCGCCTTCTCCAAGGACGAGGCCCAGGTCTCCATCCGCCGGGTCGCCGACAAGCCCGGCATCGCCGCCGCCGTGTTCGGCCCGCTGGCGGACGCGCACATCAATGTGGACATGATCGTCCAGAACGTGTCGGCGGACGGCTATACCGACATCACCTTCACCGTCCCCACGGCCGATTTCGAGCGCGCCAAGGCGGTGATCGAGAAGGCGCGGGACTCCATCGCCTTCCAGGCGATCGAAGGCGCCGGCGATGTGACGAAGGTGTCGGTCATCGGCATTGGCATGCGCTCCCATGCCGGCGTCGCCGCCAAGGCGTTCGAGGCGCTGGCGGGCCGCGGCATCAACATCCGCGCCATCACCACGTCGGAGATCAAGATCTCCTTCCTGATAGATGCGGCCTATACCGAACTTGCGGTCCGGACTCTCCATTCGCTATACGGGCTGGACAGCTGAGGGCGGAACAGTTGAGGGTGGCCTTCGCGGGGGCGCGCCGTCCAGTGGATTGCCCCGCGGGCGCCTGAGCCCGCTCATTTTTAAGGATGCGGCCGATGCGTGGCGCGCTCGGCGGTCCGCGCGTGCTGCTCCGGCGCCTCCGCGAGGTGATGGCGGAGCCGGTCAGCGCGCAGGACCGCCTCGACAAGATCGTTGTGCTGATCGCCGCCAACATGGTGGCGGAAGTCTGCTCGGTCTACGTGCTGCGCGTCGATCAGACCCTTGAGCTGTACGCAACGGAAGGTCTGAACCGGGACGCGGTTCACCTTACCGTCCTGAGCGTGGACGAGGGCCTCGTCGGCCATGTGGCGCGCGAGGCCGAATCGCTGGCCCTGCTGGACGCCCAGTCCCACCCCGAATTCTCCTACCGGCCGGAGACGGGCGAAGAGGTCTACAACTCCTTCCTCGGTGTGCCGATCCTGCGCGGCGGCAACACGCTGGGCGTGCTGGTGGTGCAGAACCGCGCCCGCCGCACCTATACGGAAGAGGAGATCGAGGCGCTCCAGACCACCGCCATGGTGCTGGCGGAGATGATCGCCTCGGGCGAGCTGACGGCGCTGGCCAAGCCCGGCGCCGAGCCTGCCGTGCGCCGGCCGCTGCATCTGAAGGGCGTCGCCCTCGCCGATGGCCTCGGCCTCGGCCACGTGGTGCTGCACGAGCCGCGCATCCGGGTGACCAACGTCATTGCCGACGACGTGGTCAAGGAAACCGCCCGCCTCGACGCCGCCATCGGCAAGCTCAGGCACTCCATCGACCTGATGCTGGAGGACGACGGCCTCTCCAAGGCCGGCGAGCATCGCGACATTCTCGAAGCCTACCGCATGTTCGCCCACGACCGGGGCTGGATGCACAAGATGCGCGAGGCCGTACTCTCCGGCCTCACCGCCGAGGGCGCCGTGGAGCGGGTGCAGTCGGATACCCGCGCCCGCATGATGCGCGCCTCCGACCCGTATCTGCGTGAGCGGCTGCACGACCTCGACGACCTCGCCAACCGCCTCCTGCGCGAGCTGACCGGCCGGGCCCGCGGCATGGAGCGGGAGGCGCTGCCGGAAAACGCCATCCTCGTCGCCCGCAATATGAGCCCGGCTGCGCTGCTCGATTACGACCGCACCAGCATCCGCGGCCTCGTGCTGGAGGAAGGCGGCACCACCAGCCACGTCACCATCGTCGCCCGCGCGCTGGGCATCGCCGCCGTGGGCCAGGTGGAGAATGCCGCCGGCCTCGCCGACCAGGGCGACCCCGTGATCGTCGACGGCCAGGCCGGGGAGGTGCATCTGCGCCCGCCCGGCGATGTGGAGGAAGCCTATGCCGAGAAGGTGCGCTTCCGCGCCCGCCGACAGGCCCAGTATGCCGCGCTGCGCACCCGCCCCTCCGTCACGAAGGACGGGGTGCATGTGGACCTGAACCTCAATGCCGGCCTGCTGGTCGATCTGCCCCACATCGCCGAGACCGGCGCCGCGGGCATTGGTCTGTTCCGCACCGAGCTTCAGTTCATGATCGCGTCGGCCTTTCCACGCATCTCCGAGCAGCTGAAGCTCTATCGGGCGGTGCTGGATGCCGCTGGCGACCGGCCCGTCACCTTCCGCACCCTCGATATCGGTGGCGACAAGGTGCTGCCCTACATGCGGACGGTGGAGGAGGAGAATCCGGCGCTGGGCTGGCGTGCCATCCGCCTCGGACTGGACCGGCCGGGCCTGCTGCGCAGCCAGATGCGCGCCCTGCTGCGTGCCGGCGCGGGGCGGGAACTGCGCGTCATGTTCCCCATGGTCGCCGCCGTCGAGGAGTTCGACCGCGCCAGGGCCATGGTGGAGCGGGAGCTGACCCACTTGCGCCGCCACGGCCACGGCCTGCCCGAGCGGGTCTATGTGGGCGCCATGGTGGAGGTGCCCTCCCTCCTCTTCCAGCTCGACGAAATTCTGTCCCGAGCCGATTTCCTTTCGGTGGGCTCCAACGACCTCGTGCAGTTCCTTTATGCGGCCGACCGCGCCAACGTGAGGGTCGCCGACCGCTTCGATCCGCTCTCCCCGCCGGCGCTGCGCGCCTTCCGGCTGGTGGCGGAGGCTGGCATTCGCCATGGCAAGCCCGTGACCCTGTGCGGCGAACTCGCCTCTCGGCCTCTGGAAGCGGTTGCGCTGGCGGCCTTGGGTTACCGCTCCCTGTCGGTTTCCCCGGCGGCCATGGGGCCGGTCAAGGCGATGCTGCTCGAGACCGATGTCTCCGCCGCCCGCAAGGTGCTGCTGCCCTTGCTTGAGGACCGCACCGGCGCGGCCGATCCGCGCGCCGTGCTGACCAAGTTCGCGCGGGACTGCGGCCTGCCGCTTTAGCCGGCGCGCGCCTGCGCCGCCCGGCCCCCTGCCGTTTTCCCGAAACCATCCGGAATCCAGAATCACCTGCTGATGAGCACGCTTCCCCTCGCCAAACTCGACCAGCTGGTCGCCCGGCATGCCGAGATCGAGGCCGCCCTGTCCCACGGGGCGGAGGGGGAGGAGTTCGTCCGCCTCGGCCGTGAATTCTCGGATCTCTCCCCCGTGGTGGAGCAGGTGCGTGCCCTGCGC
>JAEWBL010000050.1 GCA_023391175.1 Pseudomonadota bacterium | reverse complement strand
CCGCCCCGCGCACCCTGCTCTCCGATTTCCTGCGCCACGAGATCGGCGCCACGGGCACGCATGTGGGGTGCGAGCACGGCGTGTGCGGCGCCTGCACCGTGGATGTGGACGGGATGCTCACCCGCGCCTGCATGACCCTCGCGGTGCAAGTCGAGGGCTGCGCCATCCGCACCGTGGAGGGCCTCGCTCCCGCACCGGATCGCCTCTCGGTGCTGCAGGCCGCCTTCCGCCGCCATCACGCTTTGCAATGCGGCTTCTGCACCGCCGGCATCCTCATGTCACTCGACGTGTTCCTGAAGGCGGAGCCCGACCCGAGCGAGGAAGCCGTGCGCGATCTCCTCTCCGGCCATCTGTGCCGCTGCACCGGCTACACGCCCATCGTCCGCGCCGCGCTGGAAGCGGCGGCGGAACTGCGAAAAGTCCAGGGGGAACCCGCCCATGCTTGACCTCGGCACCAGCTTCCTCGCCAGCGTGGCGCGCGATCCGGGAGCCATCGCCATCGTGGACGGCGACCTGCGCCTCACCTATCGCGACTGGCTCGGGAAGATCGGCGCGGTGGTCGCGTCTTTCGACCGGCTGGGGCTGAAGCCCGGCGACCATCTGGTGAGCGTCCTGCAGAACCGGTTCGAGGCGGCGACCCTGCACTGGGCCTGCCAGTTCGCGGGCATCGTCATCACCCCCATCAACTGGCGCAGCAAGGCCGACGAAATCGACTTCGCGCTGGAGAATGCCGAGGCCAAGGCCCTGGTATTCGAGGCGGTTTCCGCCGAGGCGGTGCAGGGCGCGGTACGCACCGCCGGGCTCCTCACCATCGCGGTGGGTGTCGCGGCTGAGGGCGCCGTGCCCTTCGCCGAACTTCTGGCGCAGGCGGCGCCCGACCCGCTGCCGCGGGCGGGGGCGGATGCCTGGTCCATCATGCTCTACACCTCGGGCACCACCTCCCGCCCCAAGGGCGTGCCGCGCCGCCACCGGGCAGAGCGGGCGGCGGGCATCGCCCATGTGGCGCAGAACCTCTATCGGCGGGGCGAGGTGACGCTGGGCGTGATGCCGCTCTATCACACCATGGGGGTGCGCTCGCTCATCGCCATGTCGGTCATCGGCGGCACCTTCGTGTGCCTGCCACGCTACGACACCAAGAGCGCTCTGGCGCTGATCGGGCGCGAGCGCGTCACTAACCTCTATCTGGTGCCGACCCTCTACCACGACCTCGTGCACGACCCCGCCTTCGCCTCGACCGACGTGTCGAGCGTGCGCAAGCTCGGCTTCGCCGGCGCCTCGATGACCGACGGGCTGCTGAAGAAGCTCAATGCGGAATTCAGGCCCGAGCTGTTCGTGAACCATTACGGCTCCTCGGAAATCTACACCTTCACCATCGACCAGAAGGCCATCCTGAAGCCTGGCTCGGCTGGCCGCGCGGGCATCAACCAGATGGTGCGCGTGGTGCGCCTCGGCGCCACCTCGGCCGAGGAGATCGCCGCCGAGGGTGAGGAAGGCGAGATCATCGCGCTGCTGGCGGGGGATGAATCCTTCGAGGGCTACTGGCGCCGTCCCGAAGCGGACGCGAAGTCTTTGCGCGACGGCTGGTACTTCACCGGCGACACCGGCTTTGTCGATACGGACGGCGACCTGTTCGTCACCGGCCGGGTGGACGACATGATCATCACCGGCGGCGAAAACGTCTCCCCGGTTGAGATCGAGAGCTGCCTCTCGCTTCACCCCGCCGTCTCGGAAGTGGCCGTGGTGGGCCTGCCCGACGAGAAGTGGGGCAAGATCGTCGTCGCCTTCGTCAAGCGCGCCGCGCCGGTGGAGGCGGGCGAGCTGGATGCCTGGTGCCGCACCTCGGGCCTCGCCAATTTCAAGCGCCCACGCCGCTTCGTCTTCGTGGCCGACATTCCGAAATCACCGGTGGGCAAGCTTTTGCGCCGCCAGCTCGTGGCCGGCGAATACGTGGCCGAGGCGGACGCCGCCCATTCCGCCGCCTGATCTCTTCTTACCAATCGCAGATCATCCAAAAGGAAGTCCAAAATGGCTGTTGCCTACACCTTCTCCGACCCCCGCCTCGCCAAGCTCGACGGGTTCGGCGTCGAGATCGACGAAGCCAAACAGCGCGCCGACATCATCCTGAACCGTCCGCCCTTCAACATCGTCTCCATGCCGGAGCGCGACCAGCTGCGCCTCGTGTTCGAGACGCTGGACGAGGACGATCGCGTGCGCGTCATCGTGGTGCGCGCCGTGGGCGAGCATTTCTCCTCCGGCGGCAACATCAAGGGCTTCATGGAGGCCTCGCCGGAGACCGTCTCCAAGCTCGCCTGGAACATCGCGGCCCCGTTCCGCGCCTCCAAGCCCGTCATCGCCGCCAACCGCGGCTTCTGCTTCGGCGTTGGCTTCGAGCTGTCGCTCGCCTGCGACTTCCGCATCGTGACCGACACCACCCAATATGCCCTGCCCGAGCAGAAGCTCGGCCAGATCCCCGGCTCGGGCGGCTCCGCGCGCCTGCAGATGATGGTGGGCATCACCCGCACCAAGGACATCGTGATGCGCTCCAAGCGCATCAGCGCGCAGCAGGCCCTCGACTGGGGCATCGCCACCGAGAAGGTGGCCGACGCGGACCTGGAAAAGGCCACGGACGCCCTCGTGGACGAACTCGTCGCCTTCTCCCCGATGGCCCAGCGCACGGCGAAGAAGCTGCTCAACGACACCGAGGATTGCCCCCTCTCCATCGCCATCGAGCTGGAAGGCCACTGCTACAGCCGCCTGCGGCAGTCGCACGACTTCAAGGAAGGCGTCGAGGCCTTCCACGAGAAGCGCAAACCCGAATTCAAGGGCTTCTGAGCACGAAACTGCCCCTCAGGGGCCGGGAGGAAACAACGATGTCTGCTCAAGACGCAACCGCCCCCACCGCCATCGCGGTGGGGAGCCGCCAGCGCAACAGCGCGATCATCGCATCGGTGCTCGGCTGGTCGCTCGATCTGTTCGACCTGTTCATCCTGCTCTATGTGGCGCCGGTGGTGGGGCAGCTGTTCTTCCCCTCCACCCATCCCACCTGGTCGCTGGCGGCGGTCTATGCCTCCTTCGCGGTGACGCTGCTGATGCGGCCCATCGGCTCGGCCCTGTTCGGCCACTATGCCGACGTGCACGGCCGCAAGGGCGCCATGCTGGTGGCCATCACCGGCGTCGGCCTCTCCACCGCCGCCTTCGGCCTGCTGCCGACCATCCATCAGGTGGGCGCCATCGCCCCGGTCATCTTCCTGCTGCTGCGGCTGGTGCAGGGCGTGTTCGTGGGCGGCGTGGTGGCCTCCACCCACACCATCGGCACGGAATCGGTGCCGCCGAACTGGCGCGGCTTCATGTCCGGCCTCGTCGGCGGCGGCGGCGCGGGCATCGGTGCGCTCCTCGCTTCCATCGTCTTCCTCGTCACCTCCACCCTGTTCCCGGGCGATGCCTTCGCCGAGACCGGCTGGCGGGTGATGTTCTTCTCCGGCCTGCTCTCCTCCTTCCTTGGCTGGTTCATCTTCCGGAACCTCGAAGAATCTCCCTACTGGAAGGAGATGCAGAAGCAGAAGGCGGCGAAGAAGGCGCAGGGCGTCGTTGCCCAGACGCCGCTCAAGGCGCTGTTCGCGGGCGGCTACCGCAACGTGCTGCTGGTGAACCTGCTCATCACCATCGGCGGCGGCGCGGGCTACTACCTCACCTCCGGCTACATGCCGACCTTCCTGAAGCTCATCAACCAGCTGCCGAACCAGACCTCGTCCTACATCCTGATGGCCTGCTCGGTGTCGGCCCTCATCTCGGCGGTGCTGGTGGGCGCGCTCAGCGATATCATCGGCCGCAAGAAGACCTTCCTGCTGGTGGGCATGGCCGCCATCATCCTCCTGCCGACCTTCTATCTCGGCATGGCGAAGGCGACCGATCTTTCCACCATCGTGCTCTATGCGCTGGGTATCGCCTTCATGGGCAATGCGGGCTATGCGCCGGTGCTGATCTTCCTCAACGAGCGCTTTCCCACCGCCATGCGCGCCTCGGGAACGGGCCTGTCGTGGAACATCGGCTTCGCCATCGGCGGCATGATGCCCACCTTCGTCTCGCTGGCGAGCCCGACGCCCGCGGACCTGCCGCTGTCGCTCTCCTTCTTCGCCGGCGGCGTGTTCGTGCTCTACCTCATCGGCACGCTCATCATCCCGGAAACCAAGGGCAATTTCCGGTAGGCTGAGCCTCCCTCAAACCAGAGAGTCGCGCCATCCGCGCGGCTCTCGCGCCCCGGTAGCACCGGGCAAGACCACATACGGGCAGGACCATGGCGAACACGAAGACCTTGCGCTCCGGCGGCGAAATCCTGGTGGACGCGCTGAAGATCCATGGCGTCGAACGCGTCTTCTGCGTGCCCGGCGAGAGCTTCCTCGCCGCCATCGACGCGCTCGGCGGAGCCGACCGCGCCATCCAGACCATCGTCCCCCGCCA
>JAEWBL010000041.1 GCA_023391175.1 Pseudomonadota bacterium | reverse complement strand
CGGGGGCGTCACCGTCATCCGGCCAGCTTCCGCTTCGCCTCGCCCACGTCCCCCTCCTGCGGCGGCGCCTCTTCAACGGTGAAGGCGCAGCGGTCGAGCCATTCATGGATCGCCGCCAGCGCCTCCGGCTCGTCGAGGAACGGCGTGTGGCCGCGATCGGCCACGTCCGCATAGATCATGTCCGGCCGCCGGGCCGCCATCGCCGCCGCGGCACCCGCGCTCAGCACATCCGAATTGGCGCCACGGATCAGGGCCAGCGGCACACCCGCACAGGCGTCGAAGAGCGGCCAGGCATCCGTCGCCGGTGCCGCCAGGGCTTTCTGGAACGACAGGCGCAGATCGGGATCATAGGGCAGGCCCACGCCCTCCGCCGTCTGGACGTAGCGCCGGATCGTCTCCTCCTCCCAGCGCAATTCGGGCACGTGGTGGAAGCCGGGCATGGCCTGCGGCATGCGGTCGGCGATTTCCTCCAGCGTGGTCACGGCGGGCGCGACGCCGATATAGGCGCCGATGCGCTCCAGGCCCGCCCGCTCCATCACCGGGCCGACGTCGTTAAGGCACACGCCGGCCACGCGCGCCGGCGCCTTCATGGCCATCAGCATGGCGAGGATTCCGCCCCGCGAGGAGCCGATGATGGCGGCGCGATCGATATGAAGATGATCCAGCAGCGCCAGGGCGTCGTCGCTTTCCTGGAGGGCCGTGTAGGTGTCGGCCCCGGTCCAGGCCGAGTCGCCCCGCCCCCGGCTGTCGAGCCGGATCAGCCGCACATCGTGCAGGTGCCGGCCGAGATAATCGAAATCGCGGCTGTTGCGGGTGAAGCCGGCGAGCGCCAGCAGCGGTCGGCCCGTACCAACGTCCGAGAAGGCGAGGCTTGCGCCATCCTGCGCGTGAAAGGTGTCTCTTTTCATGGCGTCCCGCGTGCTCGCAGCATCCTAGCATCGTGCGGGCGGCTGTGCTGCGCCTTGATCCATCCCAGGGTGTCCGCTCTCGCTAGCGCAGGATCTTGCGGATTTCGCCCTGCACGCGAACGAGCGCCGCCAGATAGCGGGCCGCCAGCGTGTCGGCATCGCCGGCAAGCGCGGACAGGCCGAGGTTGAGTGCCGCCACGGTGGTGCCCCGCGCCGTGAGGAGCGGCACCGCGATGGAGCACAGACCGAGTTCCACCTCCTGGTCGATCACCGCATATCCGCGCTCCCGTGCGTCGCGCACGGCCCCCATCACCGCCACGGGATCGGTCAGCGTCAGGGGCGTGCGCGCTGCGAGGGGCCGCGCGCGGAGGCGGCGCATAGCCTCGGCCTCCGGCAAGGCAGCGAGCAGCACGCGGCCCATGGAGGTGCAATAGGCCGGCAGGCGCGAGCCGGGGTTGAGAGCGATGGACATCACCTTGCGTTGCGCCGCACGCGCCACATAGACGATCTCGTCCTCGTCAAGGATGGAGACGGACGAGCTTTCCCCCAGCTCTTCCGACAGCCGGTCAAGCCAGGGCTGCACCATCTGCGGCAGCGGCATGGCCGCAAGGCACGCGGTGCCGAGCCTGAGCACGCGGGGCGTCAGGGTGAAGAACTTCCCGTCATAGTCCGCGTAGCCGAGGTGGGCGAGCGTGAGCAGGCAGCGCCGGGCCGTAGCCCGGTCGAGCCCGCTGGCGGCGGACACTTCGGCAATGGACTGGCGCGGCCGTTCGGCGGTGAAGGTCTCAATCACCGCAAGACCCTTGGCGAGGCCGCCCATGGTGTCGCGCTGGGAAATACCGGTCACGGCGCCTCTCGGTTTGTGCGATATGTCAACAAATATCCTATATCGCACAAACCAGATTGAAGTCGAGGCTGGCGTTTTTTATTCGTCGGGTATCGAAAGGGGCGCCGCCCCGGGCGCAACAGGGATGTCCATGGACAAGACGATCGCCACACCCGCGGAGGCGGTGGCCGATATCGGCGACAACGCCACGGTGATGATCGGAGGCTTCGGCGGCTCCGGCGCGCCCATCGAGCTGATCCACGCGCTCATCGACCGCTTCGTGAAGACCGGCTCGCCGCGCAAGCTCACCGTGGTCAACAACAATGCCGGCAACGGCCATGTCGGCCTCGCCGCCATGATCGAGGTGGGGATGGTGGGCAAGCTCATCTGCTCCTTCCCCCGCTCGGCGGATCCGCGCGTCTTCACGCAGAAGTATCTCGCCGGGGAGATCGCGCTGGAGCTGGTGCCCCAGGGCACCCTCGCGGAGCGCATCCGCGCGGGCGGCGCCGGTATCCCGGCCTTCTACACGCCCACCTCCTACGGCACCGAACTCGCCAACGGAAAACCCACCGCCGAGTTCGATGGCCGCTCCTATGTACAGGAGCGCTGGCTGAAGGCCGATTTCGCGCTGGTGAAAGCGCATCTCGGCGACCGCCTCGGCAACCTCACCTACAACAAGGCAGCCCGCAATTTCGGCCCGCTGATGTGTTCGGCCGCGCGGCACGCCATCGTGCAGGTGTCGCAGCTGGTGCCGCCCGGCACCATCGATCCCGAGCATGTCGTCACCCCCGGCATCTTCGTCTCGCGCGTGGTGGAAGTCTCCAACCCCGCCCAGGAAGAGCTGCTGAACCGCGCCGGAGCAACCTATCCATGACCGCCAGCGACGATACCAAGCTCTCCAACGCCCAGATCGCCTGGCGCGCGGCGCAGGACATCGCCGACGGGGCCTATGTGAACCTCGGCATCGGCTTTCCCGAGATGGTCGCGCGCTATCAGCCCGCCGGCCGCGAGGTGATCTACCACACCGAGAACGGCATCCTGGACTTCGGCCAGGAGCCGCCCGAGGGCGAGGAGGACTGGGACCTCATCAACGCCGGCAAGAAGGCGGTGACGCTGAAGCCCGGTTCGGCCTTCTTCCACCATGCGGACAGCTTCGCCATGGTGCGCGGCGGGCATCTGGACGTCGCCATCCTCGGCGCCTACCAAGTGGCGCAGAACGGCGACCTCGCCAACTGGAGCGTCGGCGCCAAGGGCGTGCCGGCGGTGGGCGGGGCCATGGACCTCGTTCATGGCGCAAGGCGCGTCGCCGTCATCACCGAGCACGTCACCAAGTCCGGCGAGCCGAAGCTGCTGGACCGCTGCACCCTGCCCCTCACGGGTGTCGGCTGCGTCACGCGGGTCTATACCAGCCTCGCGGTGGTGGACATCGAGGGTGGCCGCTTCGTGCTGCGCGAGAAGCTGCCCACCATCACGCTCGAAAAGCTTCAGTCGCTTACCGGCGCGGAGCTGGTCATCGCCGGCCCGGTGGCCGATCTCGTCGTTCCAGAGCTGTAGGAGCCCGCAATGAAGGACGTCTTCATCTGCGATTATGTCCGCACGCCCATCGGCCGCTTCGGCGGCGCGCTCGCCTCGGTGCGGGCGGACGATCTCGGTGCCGTTCCCCTAAAGGCGCTGATGGCGCGCAATCCGGGCGTCGATTTCGCCGCCGTGGACGACGTGATCTTCGGCTGCGCCAACCAGGCGGGCGAGGACAATCGCAACGTCGCGCGCATGTCGCTGCTGCTGGCCGGCCTGCCGCTCGGCGTGCCCGGCACCACCATCAACCGGCTGTGCGGCTCGGGCATGGATGCCATCATCGCCGCCGCCCGCGCCATCAAGGCCGGGGAGGCCTCCCTGATGATCGCCGGCGGCGTGGAATCCATGTCCCGCGCCCCCTTCGTGATGCCCAAGGCGGACACCGCCTTCT
>JAEWBL010000630.1 GCA_023391175.1 Pseudomonadota bacterium | reverse complement strand
CCAGTTGGCAGTCATCTCGTCGAGATCGGCGACCAGCGTCTGGGTCGCGACCTTCAGATATTCGCCGCGGCGGTCGCAATTGCCGTTGGTGCAGTTCTTCAGGTCATAGTCGGTGTAGGAGCGCTGGCCCTGGCTGGGCGTCGCGTTGTGGAGGTTCTGGCCCCACAGCAGGAACTCGATGGCGTGCCAGCCGGAGCCCACGTTCGCCTCGACGCCGCCGGCCGAGTTCAGCTCATGCAGCAGCTTGGGGGTGATCTTGGTGACGTCCACCGTCTTCTTGCCGATGCGGATGGACTTCGAGGCGATCACGTTGGCGGTGTAGAGCGGGTTCTCGTCCGACTTCTCGCCGTAGCTCTTCTTGTCCACGTAATCGATGAGGCCTTCGTCCAGCGGCCAGGCGTTCACATTGCCTTCCCACTCGTCGATGATCTTGTTGCCAAAGCGGAAGGCCTCGGTCTGCTGGTAATAGACGCGGGCCGCCTTCCAGGCATCCCGTGCCTTGCCGAGGGTGTCGGCGCTGGGGGCGGCGAGGAAGGCGTCGATGGCCTTCTGCATGTCCTTGGCGGTGGCGGCGGACGTCCCGTAAGACACCTCGGCGAGGTCGGCATAATGGACGATCACGTCACGCGGCTTCGGCGCATCCGCGAGCACGGGGCTCGCGAAGGCTGCAACTGACGCGATGACTGCGCCGAGAAAATGCGCGCGCATCGACCTTCTCTCCTTGAAATTCGAAAACAGGAACCGGCACCCGGGCAACCGGGGCAGGGGCAACCGGAACCGGGGCCTTTGCCCCGTCGCCGCGGAGAGTATGAGCCGGGCTGGTGAGGGGCAAGCGCTTGGGAAAATAATGGAATTGTTCCATGTCCAGACTGCGGGGCATCGACTTGCCGTCCCCAAGTCAAAGCGACGCACTCCTTAGTAGAAGACGTAACGTCACCTGTATCCGCGTCGCGCTGGGCCGCTTCGTCGCGCCCCGCTGCAAACGCTGAACACGCGCCGATCGCGGCCGGGTGCAGCCGCCCTCCAACTATAGTCTGAACGGTCGCTGGATGGGTGCGCAGCTTTTCATTTGAACAATTCCAAACCTCAGCCGTTGCCGTGACAGGGGCCGCACCCGGGTGATAGGATTTCGTCATATTCAATTGGTTTTCGTCCCGCCGGCCTTGATCGCCCCGGGGCGATGGCCCTCAGGGCAGCGTTTGTGCCCGCTCGTGCGTGCCGGCAGCGGCCGTCGGGGACAGAAGGACAGGTCGCGATGATTGCCGCGCTTCTGATCGTTTTCCGGGAAGTCCTCGAGGCCGGTATTGTCACCGGCGTGGTGCTGGCCGCCTCGGAGGGCATCCGCCATCGCGGCCTCTGGATCAGCCTCGGCATCCTGGGCGGCATCGCCGGCTCGGGCGTGCTCGCGCTCTTCGCCGACACCATCGCTTCCACCTTCGATGGCTCGGGCCAGGACATTCTGAACGCCGCCATCCTTTCCGTCGCGGTGGTCATGCTGGTGTGGACGGTCGTCTGGATGGCGAGCCACGGCAAGCACATGGTCATGGAGATGCGGGAAGTCGGACGTGACGTGAAGGAGGGGCGCAAGCCCCTCGCCGCGCTGGCCATCGTCGTCGGCATGGCCGTGCTGCGCGAGGGTGTCGAGATTGTGCTCTTCCTCTATGGCATCGCCAGCACCGGCGCCGACTCGACGGGCCAGGTCGTGCTCGGCGGCCTTGCGGGCCTCGCCGGCGGCGCGGCCCTGTCGCTGCTGCTCTATCGCGGCCTTGTGGCGATCCCGCTCAAGCACCTGTTCAAGGTTACGTCCGTCCTCATCACGCTGCTGGCCGCCGGCCTTGCCGCGCAGGTGGTGGGCATCCTGCAGGATTCCGGCTTCATCCAGTCGCTGGCCGAGCCGGTGTGGAATTCGAGCTGGCTGCTGGCCGACGACAGCGCGCTGGGCCGCGTGCTGCGCACGCTGGTCGGTTACCGCGCCGAGCCCACGGGCATGCAGGTGATCGCCTATGTGGCGACGGTGGCGGTCATCCTCGGCCTGTCGGCCATCGTCAACGGCCGCCTTTCGGCCGCCCCGCGCCGTCAGAGCGCCGGCCACTCGGCCGGTGGCCAAGTGTCCCGCGCCTGAGCCTCCTTCCGCGCCTGATCTTCGGAGCGCTTCCGTCGCCCTCCGGCGTTTCCGAGGTCGCCGGCTTCCGGTATGCTGACTGCGCTGTTCCGGGCTCCCGGGACAGGCGGTGCGCCGGGCGGCATCCGAGGAGAAGCATCATGAGCGGCGGAACGGGCGGCAGTGGCCGCAGCAAGGACAGCCGCACCAAGGACGGGCAGGGCCGGGACGGCACCCGCCTTTTCCTGCGCGTGGACTTCGCCGACGGCCGGCGCCTCGGGCCGGGCAAGATCAAGCTTCTGGAGGCGATCCGCGAACACCGCTCCATCCTCGCCGCCGCCAAGGCCATCGGCATGAGCTATCGCCGCGCCTGGCTGCTGGTGGACGAGCTGGACCGCATGTTCGAGCAGCGCGTGATCGTCACCTTCCCCGGCCGCCGTGGCGCGGGCACCGAGGTGACGGCCTTTGGCGAACGGGTGATCGCGCTCTACCGCGCCATGGAGCGGCAGGCGGCCAAGGCCACTAGTGGGGCGCTGGACGAGCTTACGTCCGCCCTTGCGGCGGATTACCACCCGAAATCACACGCAGAGCCGGGGGATCCTGAGGCGGATTCGCCGTTGGCCGCGCCGGCCGCGAAGCAGGCGGGCTGATCTCCGCGCCGGGCGAGTAAAAGCCCGGCGGACGGCTGTCCACCGTCACCGCCTTGATCATCGCCCACACCTGCATGCCCGGCTCAAGGCCAAGGCGCAGCACGCTTTCCTGCGTCACCAGCGAGCTGAGTCGGCCGGCGGAAAGCGCCAGCTCCACCTCGGAGAAAGGGCCCTCCGCCCGCGTGATGGCCGCGATGGTGCCGGAAATCCGGTTGGTCACCGACACGTCCATGGGCCGCGACAGGGACAGCGACACGTCACGCGAGCGGATGCGCGCCCGCGCCGGCGCGCCCACCGGGCGGCCCACCAGCGGCACGCGCAATTCGCCGTCCGCGAAGGAGACGGTGGAAAGGCCGAGGTCGGGATCGTGCGCCGTGACGATGCAGTCGAGGATGGTGCCGATATCGAACCGGCCGATCACCGGCAGCAGCTCGGGCCGCGACAGGACGTCGGCGAGGGGGCCGCAGGCGATGACCTTGCCGTCCGACAGCGCGGCCACCGCATCGGCGAGGCGCAGCACCTCCTCGATGGAGTGGCTGACATAGAGGATGGGCAGGTTCAGCTCGTCGCGCAGCCGCTCGAGATAAGGCAGGATCTCGCCCTTGCGCATCTCGTCCAGGGAGGCGAGGGGCTCGTCCATCAGGAGGAGGCGCGGCTGGGACAGGAGCGCGCGGCCGATGGCGATGCGCTGCTTCTCGCCGCCGGAAAGCGTGTGCGGGCGGCGCTGCAAGAGGTGGCCGACGCCCAGCATCTCCACCACGGCATCGAACTTGATGGTGCGCGGCCGCTTGGTGCGGCGCTCGCCGTAGCGCAGGTTGTTCTCGATGGTCATGTGCGGGAACAGCCGCGCGTCCTGGAACACGTAGCCGACCGCGCGCTGCTCCATGGGCAGGTTGATGCCCGCCTGCTTGTCGAAGAACACCGTGTCGCCGACGCGGATGTGCCCACTGTCCGGCGTCAGCGAGCCGGCGACCAGCTGGATCACCGTGGTCTTCCCGCAGCCGGAACGGCCGAACAGGGCGGTCACGCCGGTCTCGGGCGCCCTGAGGTCCGCCTTCAGATGGAAGCCGGTGGAGCGGGCGAGGGAAACGTCGATCTCGATCATATCTGGCCCAGCGCCACGCGGATGCGCTTGTCCGCCATCTCCGCCAGCATGAGGGAGCCGAGGGCGAGGATCACTGACACCACCGTGAGGCGCAGCGCCATGGCGTCGCCGTCGGGCATGTGGGTGGCGCTGTAGATGGCGAGCGGGATGGTCCGCGTCTGGCCTTCCACATTGGAGACGAAGGTGATGGTGGCGCCGAACTCGCCCAGCGCGGACGCGAGCGAGATGAGGCAGCCGGAAAGCACCCCGGGCATCATCAGCGGCAGTGTCACGGTGAAGAAGGCGTCGAGCCTGCTGGCCCCCAGCGTGCGCGCTGCCGTCTCGATGCCCTTGTCGATGCCGCCGATGGCAAGGCGGATGGCGTTGACCGTGAGCGGGAAGCTCACCACCGCCGCCGCGACCGTGGCGCCCGCGGTGGAGAAGATCAGCGAGATGCCGAACCACTCGTTGAGATACTGGCCGAGATAGCCGCGGTTGCCGAGGACGATGAGCAGCAGATAGCCCACCACCACCTTGGGCAGCACGAGGGGCAGGTGGACGATGCCGTCGAAGATGCCTTTTCCGGGAAACTCGAAGCGGGCGAGCACCCAGCCAATGAGAATGGCCGGCGGCAGGCTCCACAGAGTGGCCCAGAAGGCCACGATGAGGCTCAGCCGCACGGCCGTCCATTCTTCGGGAGTGAGCAACATCTCGAATATATCCGCCTGCAAAAAGGCCGCGCATCGCCCGTGAAACAGGCTCGGCCTTTTGCCCCCAATAAGCAATTCCCGTTCCGCCCCGCGCCCCCCGGCGCGCAGCGGCTCAGTTCACCGCGAAGCCGTACTTCTTGAAGATGTCCTTGGCCTCGGGGCTCTGGACGAAGGCGAAGAAGGCCTTGGCGGCGGCGGTGTCCTGGCCCTTCACGAGGGCGAAGGGGTAATCGACGGGCGGATAGCTGTCGGCCGGGAAGGTGGCGACGATCTTCACGTTCTTGGCGATGGCCGCATCGGTGGCGTAGACGACGCCGTAAGGCACCTCGCCGCGCTCCACCAACGCCAGCGCCGCGCGGACGCTCTCCGAACCGACGATCCGGGGGCCGATCTTGTCCCACAGGCCGAGATTGGTGAAGGCCTGCTTGGCATAGACGCCCACCGGCACGCTGTCGGTGAG
>JAEWBL010000619.1 GCA_023391175.1 Pseudomonadota bacterium | reverse complement strand
GCCGATCCCAGCTCCTTGGCGAACTCGGCGCGGCGGTACATCTCCTCCATGGTGCCGGCGGTGATGTTGAGGTAGTGCCCCTTCACCTCGCCGGTCTCGGCCTGCGCCTTGTTGACGGCTTCCATGCAGTAGAGGAAGCGGTCACGCCAGTGCATGAAGGGCTGCGAGTTGATGTTCTCGTCGTCCTTCACGAAATCGAGGCCGCCCTTGAGGGCTTCATAGACCACGCGGCCGTAATTCTTGCCGGAAAGTCCCAGCTTCGGCTTGGTGGTGGCGCCGAGCAGCGGGCGGCCGAACTTATCGAGGCGCTCGCGCTCCACGACGATGCCGGTGGGCGGGCCGCGGAAGGTCTTCACATAGGCGACGGGGAGGCGCATGTCCTCCAGGCGGCAGGCCTTCAGCGGCTTGAAGGGGAAGACGTTGCCGATGATCGAGGCGGTGAGGTTGGCGATCGAGCCTTCCTCGAACAGGTCGAGGTCGTAGGCGACCCAGCAGAAATACTGCCCCGGCTGGCCCGGCACCGGCTCCACCTTGTAGGCTTTGGCGCGGTACATGTCGGCGGCGGTGAGGCGGTCGGTCCACACCACGGTCCAGGTGGCGGTGGAGCTTTCGCCGGCGACGGCCGCGGCGGCCTCGATGGGGTCCACGCCGTCCTGGGGGGTGACGCGGAACAGGGCGAGGACGTCGGTGTCCTTGGGCTGGTAGTCGCCATCCCAATAGCCCATCTGCGCATACTTCAGCACGCCTGCGGCGTACCTCTTCTTGGCGTCCTTGATCTGCCCGATGGCGGCGTCGGCACCCATGATGGCGGCCCTCCTGTTTGTTGAGGTGACCTTGCCCCCGTGCCGATTTCAGGTAAATTTAAATGATATGAAGTAGGCATTCAGGAAATCTGAAGTGGCGCCCCATTGGACCCTCCGCCAGCTCCGCCTCGTGGCCCTCGCCGCGGCCTCCGGGTCCTATGCCAAAGCCGCGCAGGACATGGGTTTGAGCCCCCCCGCGGTCACGGCCCAGATGAAGGCGCTGGAGGAGGACATCGGTGTCCCGGTGTTCGAGCGCGTAGACGGGCGGCTGCGACCGACCGCCGCTGGACAGGAGCTTTTATCGGCTCAGGAGCGCATCGCCCGGGCCCTGTCGGAGGCGGAGCGGGCCATCGCGGCGTTGAAGAGCCCGGAGCGCGGATCGGTGGTGGTGGGGGTGGTCTCCACCGCCAAATATTTCGCCCCCATGGCCCTCGCCGCCTTCCGCCGCCGCCGCCCGGAAATCGAGCTCCGACTTATCATCGGCAACCGCGAGGACATCATCCGGGGCATTGTCAGCCTTGATTTCGACGTGGCCATCATGGGCCGTCCGCCGCCGGCGCTGGAGGCTGAGACGCGGCTGATCGGCGATCATCCGCACATCATCGTGGCGCCCGTGGACCATCCCCTGTTCAAGCGGCGCAAGAGAATCACCCCGGCCGATCTCGCCCGCGAATCGCTGCTGGTGCGCGAACCGGGCTCGGGCACGCGCATCCTCATGGAACGGGTGTTCGAGGAGGCGGGGGCGCCCAACCCGCCCATCGCCATGGAGATCGGCTCCAACGAGACCATCAAGCAGTCGGTGATGGCCGGGCTCGGCCTCGCATTCATCTCCGCCCACACCGTCGCCGCCGAGGTGGCGGACGGCCGGCTCCGCGTGCTGGAGGTGGAGGGGCTGCCGGTGGTGCGCCAGTGGCTGGCGGTGCGCGCCCGCGACAAGCGCCTGCTGCCGGCCGGACAGGCGCTGATGGACTTTCTCGAGCGCGAAGGTGCGGCCTTCCTGCCGCAGATGCCGGGCGGCGAGGGCGGTCGCTGCTACCTGCCGGACCATGCGGCCGGTAGCCCCCCGGCAAGAATCGCCGCGCGCGATCCTGTCTGAGCGCCCCTGAAACGAAGAACGCCGCGCTCCTTGCGGGGCGCGGCGTCCTGACTTTCGGGCGGTACCGGGAGGCTAGCCCTTCGCCGCCTGTTTCTTGCCGAGGCCGAGGGCACCCTTGATGTTGTCCCACAGCTCGATCTTCACCCCGTTGCGCCGCATGATGACGGCCTGCTGGGTGACGGAGAGCGTGTTGTTCCAGGCCCAGTAGATCACCAGGCCGGCGGCGAAGTGCGCCAGCATGAAGGTGAAGATGATGGGCATCCAGTTGAAGATCATCTGCTGGGTCGGGTCCGGCGGGGCCGGGTTCAGCTTCATCTGCACCCACATGGTCACGCCCATGATGAGCGGCCAGGCGCCGAGCAGGAGGTAGCTGCCGATGACCGGCACGGAGCCCGGATCCCACGGGATCAGCCCGAACAGGTTGAACACGGTGGTCGGGTCAGGTGCCGAGAGGTCGCGAATCCAGCCGAAGAACGGCGCATGCCGCATCTCGATGGTCACGAACAACACCTTGTAGAGGGCGAAGAACACCGGGATCTGGATCAGGATGGGCAGGCACCCCGCTACCGGATTGATCTTCTCCTTCTTGTACAGCTCCATCATCGCCTGTGTCGGATCGGGCGGCGTCGGGTTCATGCGCATCTGCAGGAACATGGTGACGCC
>JAEWBL010000606.1 GCA_023391175.1 Pseudomonadota bacterium | reverse complement strand
GTGCCGGGCTGGAGCAGATGACCGTCGGCTGGCCGCCCGACGTCCGCACACACGCCTTGCGCCTCGCCTTTGGCACGGAAGGTGACGGCGCAGGCTGAACGCCGATCCGCGGCGTCCAACCTGCATTAAAGCCACGGCAACCGGGCGGGCGCAGTGTGGGGCAACAGCCGGAGCCACCATGTCCGACCCGACACACCCAGCGCCAGCCTCCACCTATATCCTCGCGATGGCCGTGCCCGAGGATCGGCCGGCCATGGCGCAGCTGTGGGTGGAGACCTGGGCGAAGACCATGCCCGACATCGATTTCGTCGCACGCCTTCCGTGGCTGGAAAGCCATCTGGATGCCCTGACAGCCGGCGGCGCGCTGATCCAGGTGGCGCGGGAAGGAACGCGGGAAGGGCGCGTGGCCGGCTTCGTCGTCATCCATCCGCGCACCGGCTATCTCGACCAGTTGGCCGTCGCGCCGCCGTTCTGGGGCAAGGGCGCTGCGGAGGCGCTGATGGCGGAGGCGCGCCGCCTCTCCCCTGCCCTCGTCGCACTGGATGTGAACCAGGACAATCCTCGGGCGGTGCGCTTCTACGAGAAGATGGGGCTGGCCATCGTCTCGGAAGGTGCCAATCCAATGTCCGGCCGCCGGACCTACCGCATGGAGTGGCGCGGCGCCTGAAACCTAGGCTGCCGCGTGGAACTGGAGTTGGGCGAGGCGGGCATAGAGGCCGCCCTTCGCAACCAGTTCCGCATGGGTGCCTTCGTCGACGATGCGCCCGGCCTCCATGACCAGGATGCGATCGGCGGAGAGCACGGTGGCGAGGCGATGGGCGATGACCAGCGTGGTGCGCCCCTGCATGGAATGCTCCAGCGCCGTCTGCACCAGGGTTTCGCTTTCTGCGTCGAGTGCGCTCGTGGCCTCGTCGAGCAACAGGATGGGTGCGCCGCGCAGGATGGCGCGGGCGATCACGATGCGCTGGCGCTGCCCGCCGGAGAGCGTCACGCCGCGCTCGCCCACCATCGTGTCCCAGCCCTGCGGCAACCGGGCGACGAACTCGTCCACCAGCGCCGCACGCCCCGCCTCTTCCACCTCGGCGTCGGTGGCCTCCGGCCGGCCCAGCCGGATATTGGCCCGCACGCTATCGGCGAAGATGGCCACCTCCTGCGGGACCAGCGCCATCTGCCGCCGCACGGCAATGGGATCCGTCTCGCGAATGTCGATGTCGTCAAGGACGATGCGCCCGGCCTGCGGGTCGTAGAAGCGTTCGAGCAGCTGGAAGACGGTGCTCTTGCCGGCTCCGGACGGCCCGACGAGAGCCACCCGCTCTCCCGGCCGTATGGAAAACGAAACGGAGGTGAGTGCCGAATGGTCGGGCCGCGTCGGATAGGAGAAAGACACTTCGTCGAAGCGGATGGCGCCGCTGACCCGCGCCGGCAGCGCCACGGGCTTCGCTGGCGCGCGCACCTGCGGCTCCACCCTGAGCAGTTCGCCGATGCGCTCGGCAGCTCCGGCAGCGGCGGACATCTCGCCCCAGGTCTCGGAGAGGTTGCCGAGGGAGGCTGCTGCGAGCACCGCATAGAGCACGAACTGGCCCAGCGCGCCCGACGTCATGGTGCCCGCCAGCACCGACTGTGCGCCAGCCCACAGCACCGCCACCACCGATCCGAACACAAGGAAGATGGCGATGCCGGTTAGCCAGCTGCGGGCCTGCGTGGCCTGCCGGGCGGCATCGAACGCCTGCTCCACCGCCCCGTCAAACCGCTGCCGCGCCGCGCCCTCGGCGCTGGCCGCCTGCAGGGCTCGCATGCTGTTCAGCGCCTCGGCGGCATAGGCTGAGGCATCCGCAAGAGTGTCCTGCGCCTGACGTGTCAGGCGTCGCACCTTGCGGCCCGAGGCCATCAACGGCAGCACGATGATGGGGATGGCGACCAGCACGAGACCGGACAGGCGGGGGCTTGTGACCACCATCATCGCCACCGAGCCGATGCACATCATGAGATTGCGCAGGGCCGTCGAAGCGGAAGCGCCCACGGCGGATTTCAGCTGCGTGGTGTCGGCGGTGAGGCGGGAGGTAAGTTCGCCGGAGCGGGCCGAATCGTAGAAGGTGCCGTCCAGCGTCACGAGGCGGGCGAACACCGCCGTACGCAGGTCCGATACGATCCGCTCACCGAGAGTGGTAACAAGATAATAGCGGCAGGCCGAGGCGAGGGCGAGCACCGCGGCCACCGCCACGAGCACCCCGAAATATTGGTCCACAAGGCCGGCATGATCCTCGGCAAAACCAAAATCGATCATGCGCCGCACGGCGATGGGCAGCGCGAGCGTCGCGAGCGCAGCGGCAAGAAGGGCACAGAGCGCAGCCGCGACCCGGCCTCGATACCGTTTGAGATATGGCGCCAGACCGGCGAGCGGCTTCAGGTCTCGCCTGCGCTTTTGAGCGTCGGCGCGGGTGTCAGAGCTGTCGACAGGGGCAGATGAGGTGTCGGCTTGTGTCAAGGCATCCACTCGGCTATAGACCCGCCACTTCCGTCAGGAACCGAAATTGACGCTGCCCTCCCTGGCGGGGCGGGCGTGGCGATAAAGGATTGAACCAATGAAGAGCGACATTCACCCCGATTACCACTTCATCAAGGTGGTGATGACGGACGGTTCCGAGTACACGACCCGGTCGACCTACGGCAAGGAGGGCGACACCCTTCAGCTCGACATCGATCCGCGCACCCATCCGGCGTGGACCGGCGGCAGCCAGCAGCTGATGGACCGCGGCGGCCGCGTGTCCCGCTTCAAGAACAAGTTCGGCGCGCTGCTCAAGGGCTGATGCCGCCGGGGCCTTCGGGCCCCCGCTGCCGCTGCGGTGCTGCGCGCCTCCGCCGCAGCGACGCAAACGCACAACCGCCCTCCTCCGAGGTCGGAGACCCGTCAGGGAATGACAAGTTCAAGCCGCGGGCGGCCGTGCCGCCGTCGCGGCTTTTGCTTTTGGGCGGCTCCAGCGTCCCCCTCCGGGATCACCGCCAGCTGGGCGGCGACACCATCGGCGAGGGCGGCCAGATCGAGCGCGGCAAGGCGCGCGACCGCCGGCAGGCGCACCATCACATGTGCGGGAAGTGTCAGCGCCAGCGGCGCCGCGGCAGCTGCCACTTCCGAGCAGGACATGGACGCTTCCTCCCGGCCTAGCAGCAGCACCAGTCCCGCCGCGATGTCGGAGCGGAGGCGCGCCAGCGCTTCCGCATCGGCTGGCAGAAGCGTCGAGGGCGCCAGACGCGCTTCGGCCGCCGCGAGGCGTTCAAAGCCGCGCGCGATCCCGCCTCCCATGCTCTGCACTTGATCCACAGCCCGCTCCGTCGAAGGAACCGGCATCAAGCGCGGAGCCGGTGCCCCCGTAAAGAGGAGCGGCTCCGATCAGACTGGGGATATCGGGGGCTGGCCAAAGAAGAGCCGCCGTTCGGCGGCGCGAAGTGCGCCAGGGGGAGTTGCCAGAAGT
>JAEWBL010000565.1 GCA_023391175.1 Pseudomonadota bacterium | reverse complement strand
GGGCGGGGGGGGGGCGGTGCGGCGCCCCACGCCCGGCGGTCTTCAGGCGGTCCCGGCGGATGCCGAACTCCTTGGCCAGATAGTCACGGACCGCCTGGGCGCGGCGCTGCGACAGGGCGAGGTTGTACTCCGCCTTGCCCACCGCGTCGGTGTGGCCGGTGAGCTGAAAGCGATAACCGGACAGCTCCGAGGAAGTGAGCGCCTGGCCCAACTCGTTCAGCTGCACAGTCGCCTTCGGCGACAGGGTGGCCGAGTTGAAGTTGAATTCCACCTGAAGACTGATCTTTGGCAGAACAGCGCGCGCCGGCGCGGGAGCGGCGACGCCGGTGCCGAGCGCGAGGCCGCGCATCTTGCCACTGCTCCGCGGCTTTGGCGTCAGGCTCCGGATGATGTCGCTGTACAGCATGGTGTCGCCGTCGGCAGCACGCGCCGGCCGTTCCGCCGCGAACCCCAGCGCACCGACCGCAAGAACCGTGATCAAGACCCTTTTCATGGTGTTCGTCCTCCCTCTCATGTCGATGCACTCATCAGGCGTCCAATGGAAGGTGCGCCACCAAGACGCCGGCAGGCCCCTGGACCATGCGCAGCAGCGACGTGGCCTCCTCAGCCTCGGCCAGAATGGTCTGCACGGGTCCAAAAAACTGCCGAGCCTCCTCGGGCGTGCAGGTCGGCAGGTAGGTGCGCAGGACGCGCGGGTCATAGAAGCGGAAATAGACCACCTGGTGGTCCGGCAGGCGCACCAAGATCAGACGGCGCAGGTGGCGCCGGATCTCGCTCAGTGTGGCGTCCGCCAGCAGGAAGATACCCCAATGCCTGCCCCAGCCCTCGCTGAGAAACCATTGGGTGAATGGAGAATCAGGATCAAGCCTCGCCAGATGGGGGGCCGCCTCCATCAGCTCCGGTTCCAGCTCGCCGCGGTAAAGGCAGGCGAACTCAAGGCCATGGCGCTCCAGCATCGGCAGCAGCGCTGGGCAGCCGGCGCCGTCGATCACGGCGAACACCGGCAGCGCCTGACCATACAGAGCCGCTTTGAGCGCGCGGGATGCGGTTTCGGCGATCATGCCCCCTCCTTGTTCCCGTCGGCGCTTGTGGTCTTGGGCGCCGCCTCGCACTGGGCACAGAACGGCGCAGCGTCCTTGTAGGCCTCCTTCAGCTGTCTGGCGGCAGGATGTGAGCTGAGGGGCTGAACCGGCGGCGTGTATTTCGGCTTCTCGTCGATTGTGGTGGCGCTGCCGGGTGTGGCGCCGGCAGCCTCCTTCGGCGGCTTCGGCGCGTCGGGATTGGCGCCGCTGCCCGATCCGGCGGAGCCGCCGCTGTTGATCAACACCATAGGGCCGCTGATGGTGACGCCGCTTGGTCCGATGGTGATGAAGCTGCCGGCGACCTTGAGGGTGACCATCACCCCGGCTTCCAGCACAAGGTTCATGCCGGCCTTCAGGTGGATGTCCATACCGGCCTGGAGGGCGGCGTTCTGCCCAACCCTCTCATGCAGTTCCTCGCCAACGGTGAGCGACGCCGTGCCGCCGATCTTCTCATTGTGGTCGCCGTCCACGGTCTGGTGTTTGTCGGCCTTGACCTTCTCAAGTTGGTCCTTGACCACGACGAGATGCCGCTCGTTGCCAATCCACTCCAGCAGATCGTTCTTAACCCGGTTATCCTGGTTGCGTTGGGCGTGGATGAAGATCTGTTCCTTGCCGCTCTTGTCCTCGAAGCGCAGCTCATTGGCACCGGCCCCCTTGACCGTATTGGTCCGCAATCCGGACTGGCTGGCGTTCTCCGGCAGGTCGAAGGCCGGCATGGCGTCGCCGTTGTACAGGCTGCCCGTCACGACCGGGCGGTTGGGGTCGCCGTCGAGGAAATCGACGATCACCTCTTGGCCTATGCGAGGCAGGAACTGAACGCCCCAGCGCTTTCCGGCCCAGGACTGGGCGACGCGGATCCAGCACGAACTGGTTTCGTCCGCCTTGCCATTGCGGTCCCAGTGGAAGCGCACCTTGATGCGACCGTACTTGTCGGTCCAGATCTCCTCGCCGGGCTTGCCGCTGACAATGGCGGTCTGCGGACCACGCATCATGGGCAGCGGCGTCAGCCGCGGCGGTCGGTACTGCTCCTGACAGCTCAGCACGGTGAAGTGGCACGCATAGGGTTCGCCGCCGCTGCCGCTATTCGCCTCGAATTCGTCAGACACCACCTCGGTCACGGTCGAGAGCACGAGATATTCCCGGTTCTGCTCGGCGTTGGGATGATGGGTGAGCGAGAAGAGCTGACCGCAGGCCAGCTCGCGCACGGTGGTCGCTGCCTCGATGTGCTCGTGTCGGCTCTTAAGTTCCTCCATGCGGTGGCGGACCGTGGCTTGGCCGATGCTGCTGCGCGACCCCGCCTTCATGTAGGCCATATCGCCGGGATACTCGAACACCTCCATGCCGGACAGCGCGTGCGGGCGCGGCGCCGACAAGGTGGTGCGAAGCTGCGCCTTCGGCCGCTCGAAGTCGAAGTCGTCCAACGTGTAGGCGCCGCCCGTCACTTCGCGGCTGACCGTCCAGGCCTCAACCCCGCCAAGCTTGCCGCGTTGCCCCTGCTCAGGGTTGAAGCGCAGTCTGTGGCTCGGCTTCAGATGGTCGTGAGCCCCGACACCGTCGCCCAGCACCAGCGCGTGCGCGCCGTTGCGGTGGGTGAAATAATAATAGATGCCTTCATGCTCCAACAGGCGGCTGAGGAACGCAAAATCGCTCTCCTGATACTGGACGCAATATTCCCAAGGCTCGTAGCTGCCGGACAGGCGGTCGACGATGTCGGTGAAGCCATGTTCGCGCAGCAGCGCCTTGACGATGTCAGGCACCGTCATGTCCTGGAAAATGCGGCAGTCACGGTTGCGGGTGAGGAACCACAGCCACGGCCTCAAAGTGGCCTTGTACAGACCGTAGCGCCCTTGCGAGCCGGCATGGCCGAATGACGCGACAAAGCCGTTGAAGTGCCGCTCGCCGGAATCAGTGGCAACACGGACGGTCATGTCCTGGCCGAGCACGGCGTAGAAATCGACTTTCGGACGTGCGCTCAGGAGCTCGACCTCGAAGGAGAAGAGCTGGCTGACCTGCTCCACCGCCACCATGCGCCGGAACACGAGGGCATCCTCGCCAAGCGGCGAGGACACGGCAACGTCACGCTGGGCCTGTTTCAGCATACTGCCTCACACTCTGGATGCAGCATCAGACTGGGGTGTTGCCCTGGCTTGGCCTCAATCGAAATCATACCAGAAGTCCTTGTCACGGACACTGACGTGAACGCGCGCCACACTGCTCCCTTCGAGCAGTCGGCCGAGCATGGCGGTGGAGATGGCCGGCAGCATGGTGTTGGTCAGAATGGCATCGATCATGCGGCCGCCGCTTTCCAGCTCACGGCACCGGCTGGCGATAAGCGTCACCACCTCATCATCGTAGGTAAAGGGAATACGGTGGGTCTGCCGGACGCGCTTCTGGATGCGGTCAAGCTGCAGGCGGATGATGGTGCCGATCATCTCGTCGGTCAGCGGATGGTAGGGAATGGTGACGATGCGGCCGAGCAGTGCGGCCGGGAACACCGTCAGTAGCGGCTGCCGCAACGCCTTGGCGATTGCATCCGGGTCCGGCATCAGCTCGGGGTCGCGGCACAGGTTCATGATGAGGTCGCTGCCGACGTTGGAGGTCAGCAGGATCAGCGTGTTCTTAAAATCGATCAGCCGGCCCTCGCCGTCCTCCATGACGCCCTTGTCAAACACTTGGAAGAAGATTTCGTGGACGTCGGAGTGGGCCTTCTCCACCTCGTCCAACAG
>JAEWBL010000564.1 GCA_023391175.1 Pseudomonadota bacterium | reverse complement strand
AGCCCGTGCAGCGCGCCGGAGGGCTCGTAGCGATGCACCGCGCCGAATTCGGCGAGGCGCATGGGCAGGTCGCGATAGCTCTTCAGCCCGTGCTTGAAGATCTGCACATGGCCGGGGCAGTTCATGGGCTTGAGCGCGAACACGCGCTCGTCCTTGGTCTCGTCGCCGGCCGACTGGACCTTGAACATGTTCTCCTTGTACCAGCCCCAGTGTCCGGAGGTCTCCCACAGGGAGTGGTCGAGCACCTGCGGGGCGTTGACCTCGCTGTAGTCGGCCTTCAGCCGGCGGCGCATGTAGGCCACCAGTTCCTGGAACAGGGTCCAGCCCTTGGGGTGCCAGAACACCGTGCCGGGGCCTTCCTCCTGGAAGTGGAAGAGGTCCATCTCCCGGCCGAGGCGGCGGTGGTCGCGCTTCTCGGCTTCCTCCAGCCGGTGGAGATAGGCGGCGAGTTCCTTCTCGTCCTGCCAGGCGGTGCCGTAGATGCGGGTGAGCATCGGGTTGTTCGAATCACCGCGCCAGTAGGCGCCCGCCACCTTCATCAGCTTGAAGGCGTTGCCGATCTTGCCCGTGGAGGGCATGTGCGGACCGCGGCAGAGGTCGAACCACTCGCCCTGCTTGTAGATCTTCACGTCCTGGTCTTCCGGGATCGCGTCGACCAGCTCGACCTTGTAGTTCTCGCCCTTGGCGGCGAACACGCGCTTCGCCTCATCGCGCGTCCACACTTCCTTGGTGAAGGGGCGGTCGCGGGCGATGATCTCGCGCATCTTCGCCTCGATGACCGGCAGATCTTCCGAGGTGAAAGGGGCGTTGCGGGCGAAGTCGTAATAGAAGCCGTTCTCGATCACCGGGCCGATGGTCACCTGCGTGCCCGGCCACAGCTCCTGCACGGCTTCCGCCATCACGTGGGAGCAGTCGTGCCGGATCAGCTCCAGCGCGCGCGGGTCGTCGCGGGTGACGATCTCCAGCTTCGCGTCGCGGGTGATGGGCTGGGAGAGGTCGGCCAGTTCCCCGTCGAGGGTGACGGCCACGGCCTTCTTGGCGAGGGATTTGGAGATGGCGGCGGCGATGTCCGCGCCGGACGTCCCCTCGGCATAATCGCGCTTGGCGCCGTCGGGGAAGGTCAGGGAAATCATGTCAAAGCTCCTTGCGGCCCACTCCTGCGCACCTCGCAGGTAGGCCTTTTCGTTAAGCGCGCCCTTTTAGGCGAGCCCATGGCGCCGCGTAAAGCGCGCGGGCGGGGCGCGGCGTCTCGACCGGCGGCGAAGCAAGGCCCGCGACAGCCCCGGCGCCTGAAACGGGCGGCGTCCGCTCTCTGGATACCGTTCAGAAACCGTTCAGGGCCAAAATGCTGCACTGCTTCGGCCGCGTCCCCCCTTTCCCTCGCGCGCGGCCTCGGCTAATCGGGAAGCGGGGTCGTGAGTGTTCGCCATGCCGGCGTCGTTCCGAGAAGGTCCGGGGAGGGCCTTTGCGGAGGGCAGGGCGGGTCACGCGGGGTGGGAAACCGGTCGGCGCGCCTTTCCAGGGCTGCACGACCGGCGAGGACACCGCTCGACCGGGCCGAGGCCCGGGATGCGTCTAGAAGAGGCCGGCATGATGCCTGTGACGATCAAGACCTTGACCTTCGCCGCCCTGCTTCAGGTGGGCGTGTTTGCCTTCGCCGCCGGCGCCAGCGCCCAGGTGGGTCCGCGCGGCGGCCCCGGCGCGGTGATGGACATCGACGACCAGCCGGGCCTCACCGCCCCGGACGACGACATCGCCCAGCTCGATCCGCAGTTCCGCCACCAGCCGGTGTACTTCCGTACCAACGAGAAGCCCGGCACCATCGTGATCCACACGAACGAGCGCTTCCTGTACCTCGTGCAGGGCGACAACCGCGCCATGCGCTACGGCATCGGCGTCGGCCGCGACGGCTTCCAGTGGTCGGGTCTCAAGACCATCGAGCGCAAGGCCGAGTGGCCGGACTGGACCCCGCCGTCCGAGATGATCCAGCGCCAGCCCTACCTGCCGCGCTTCATGGCCGGCGGCCCCGGCAATCCCATGGGCGCCCGCGCGCTCTACATCGGCGGCACCGTCTACCGCATCCACGGCACCAACCAGCCGCAGACCATCGGCTACGCCGTGTCCTCGGGCTGCTTCCGCCTCGTGAACAGCGAGATCATCGACCTCTACAGCCGTGTCCCGGTGGGCACGAAGGTCGTGGTGCGCCAGCAGGCCGAGCTCTGAGGGCGCGCCTCTTTTCACCCGTTTCTCACTGGGGGATTTCATGAAGACGATCCTGGCCCTTCTGGCCGGCGCGGCGTTGGCGCTCGGCGCCACGGCGGCACCGGCGCAGACCCTCAAGACCGTGAAGGACCGCGGCGAACTGGTCTGCGGCGTCTCCAAGGGGCTCCCCGGCTTCTCCGCGCAGGACGCCTCCGGCAAGTGGACGGGCTTCGACGTGGACCTGTGCCGCGGCCTCGCCGCGGCCATCTTCGACGACGCGAACAAGGTGAAGTTCGTGCCGCTGACCGCGGACGAGCGCTTCCCCGCCCTCACCAAGGGCGAGATCGACGTGCTCTCGCGCAATTCCACCTGGACGCTGGAGCGCGAGGCCAAGCTCGGCCTGCTCTTCGCCGCCATCAACTACTATGACGGCCAGGGCTTCCTGGTGCGCGACGCCCGCAAGGTCACGTCCGCCCTCGAGCTCGACAAGTCCAAGGTCTGCGTCCAGGCGGGCACCACCGCCGAGAGCAACACCAAGGATTATTTCGCCGCCAACGGCATGACCCTCGAACTGGTGACGCTGCCCACCTCCGGCGACCTCGTGAAGGCCTACGAAGAGGGCAAGTGCGACACGCTCACCACCGACGTGTCGCAGCTCTATGCCTTGCGCCTCACCATGGCGAAGCCCGGCGACCACATCGTGCTGCCGGACGTGATCTCCAAGGAGCCCCTCGGCCCCGTCGTCCGCCAGGGCGACGACCAGTGGTTCAATCTGGTGAAGTGGACGGTGTTCGCGATGATCAACGCCGAGGAACTCGGCGTCGCCAGCAACACCATCGACGCCGCGCTGAAGTCCAAGAAGCCCGAGGTCCGGCGTCTCGTCGGCAACGAGGGCGGCTACGGCGAGGAACTCGGCGTGTCCAACGACTTCGTGGTGCGCATCGTGAAGGCGGTGGGCAATTACGGCGAGAGCTTCGAGCGTAACGTGGGTGCCGCGTCCAAGCTGGGCATCCCGCGCGGCATCAACCAGCTCTGGAGCATGGGCGGCATCCTGTACGCCCCCCCGGTGCGCTGAGCCGCATCCGTCTCCTACAATCCGTGGCGTGAAAGGGCCGGTCCGTTTCCACGGGCCGGCCCTTTCCGTTCGCCGCCAAATGCTCGCGCTCATGTGAGTGCATGTCTTCCCCTGCGGCATCGACCTTGGGATACCGCCCGCCTAAGCTCTCCTCGTCTTCATGCAGCGAGGAGCAGAGTTGATGACCGAGGTTTCCCGGCGGACCCTTCTGGCCGGAACGGCCGGCGCCACGGGCGCCATGCTCGCCGGCGCGGGCAGCCTGGCGGGCGGCCTTGTGGCAGGAGGCGGCATGGCACATGCGCAGGCACCCGCGGCAGCGTCCGCGACCACCGCACCCGAGGCCGGCCAGGTACCGAGCGCCTATCGCTACAAGGTGGGCGATGTGGTGGTCACCGC
>JAEWBL010000494.1 GCA_023391175.1 Pseudomonadota bacterium | reverse complement strand
AAGCGGACCTTCAGGAGATCTGCCATACGGGAAAGCGCGACGGGGGTCATCGCACCCGCACGAGACAGAAAGATGGCAGTGCGCGGCGCCTCCACATCATTCACCCGGTCCTTGCGGGCGACGAAATTGTCCAGAGGCTCGGTAAAGCGCACCTGCTGGGCCACCACCGCTTCCAGGCCACGACGCCAGCTGACCATCACGAAGATGATGACCGCGGCGATGGAAAGCGGCAGCCAGCCGCCATCGTGGATCTTGGTCATGTTGGCGGAGGCGAAGGCGAAATCCACCGTCAGCAGGCCGGCCGCCATGGCCCAGACCGCGAAGGAGGGCCAGCCCCACGCCCGCTTCACCTGGGCAATGAACAGGATGGAGGTTGTCACCATGGCGAACGCCACCGCGATGCCGTAGGCCGACGCCAGCCGGTCGGACGCCTCGAAGCCCAGCACCACGGCGATGCAGGCGATCATCAGAAGCCAGTTCAGCCGCCCCACATAGATGTGCTGCTCATTGTGCTCGGAGGTGTAGCGGATGCGCATGGGCGGCAGGTAGCCGAGTTCGATGGCCTGCTTCGCCAGCGAGAACACGCCGGTGATGATCGATTGCGAGGCGATCACGGTCGCCGCCGTCGCGAGGAACAGCAGCGGGATGTCGAACATGTCGGGGCAGAGGTCGTAGAAGGGATTGCGGACCGCGCTCGGGTCCACCAGCAGGATGGCTCCCTGCCCGAAATAGTTGAGCAGCAGCGCCGGAATGGCCACGAACAGCCAGGCCCGCGCGATCACCGGCCGACCGAAATGGCCGAGGTCCGCATAGAGCGCCTCGCCGCCCGTCACCGCCAAGAAGCAGGCGCCGAGGATGACGCCGGCGAGCCCGGGATGCTGGACCATCAGCATGATGCCGTAGCGCGGATCGAGGCCCGCGATCACCTGCGGCGCCTGGAGGATGCCGTAGACGCCGAGCGCCCCGAGCGAACCGAACCACAGCAGCATCACCGGGCCGAAGAAGGAGGCGATGCGCTCGGTGCCCAGGCGCTGGGAGAAGAAGATGGCGAGCAACACCAGGCAGGTGAGCGCCACCACCCAGTGCTCCAGCTCCGGCGCGATGACCTGCAGGCCCTCGATGGCGGAGAGCACCGACATGGCCGGCGTGAGCACGCCGTCACCGATCAGCATGGCGGCGCCGAGCAGGCCGGCTGCAAGCAGGTACCATCTCAGGCCGATGGCGCTGCGATGGAGATCGAGCAGCGTCACGAGGGCGAGAATGCCGCCTTCGCCGTCATTGTCCGCCCTGAGCACGAGGAAGACGTACTTCACCGTGACGGAGAGGATGATGCTCCAGGTGATGAGGGACAGCAGGCCGAGCACGTCGGCGCCGATGAAATTGGTGCCGCCCACCGCCAGCACGCCCTGCTTGAGGGCGTAGAGGGGGCTGGTGCCGATGTCGCCGAAGACGACGCCGAGGGCGCCGATCTCCGCAGCGAACGGCACGGTGCGCGAACGGTCGCGGGAAAAGCTGGTGGACATGAAGGGCGGCTGCCTCTCAGCCGGGCGCGAACGTCAGGGGTGAGCGTGACGAACCGCGGCCGGCGCTCCGGCCGGCGGGGGAATGCGCATCGCAACAGGGTGCTTCGCGCAGGTAGGCGCCTCGCGAGCGTCGCACGTAACCGTCCAAGGCCAAGCCCCCGCAACCAGCCCCCGCACATGCCCCGCTGCAGGTCTCGGCCCCGGTCATCCCGAGGCCCGAACCCGCCCCCGCTCCTCGCCGGAAGCCTTCGCCCGGAGCGCGGCATGCCCCGGATCGATCCGTTCCGACACCCCGCCGCATGGCGATCACGGAACCGGCTTCCCGCGCGTCGCGGGTCACCAACACCTATCCCCGTTCGCAGGTGAACACAATGCGGTGCCACACGGAGGCCGCGGAGCACGCCTGAACGCAGAACGCCGGCCCGAGGGCCGGCGTTCGCGAACCGTATGGAAAGACGCGGTGCGCCGCGATCAGTAGCGATAGTGCTCGGGCTTGAAGGGACCCTGCTGGGCCACGCCGATATAGGCGGACTGCTGGTCGGTGAGGCGGGTGAGCTTGACGCCGATCTTGTCGAGGTGGAGCGCCGCGACCTACTCGTCCAGCGCCTTCGGCAGGGTGTAGACCTTCTTGTCGTAGTGACCGGGCTTGGTGAACAGCTCGATCTGCGCCAGCGTCTGGTTGGTGAACGACGCCGACATCACGAAGCTCGGATGGCCGGTGGCGTTGCCGAGGTTCACGAGGCGCCCCTCGGACAGGAGGATGATGCGCTTGCCGTCGGCGAACTCGACCTCGTCCACCTGCGGCTTCACATTGTGCCACTTGAAGTTCTTCAGCGCCGCGACCTGGATCTCGCTGTCGAAGTGGCCGATGTTGCACACGATGGCGCGGTGCTTCATCGCCTTCATGTGGTCGAGCGTCAGGACGTCGACGTTGCCGGTCGCGGTCACGAAGATGTCGGCCTTGGGCGCCGCCTCTTCCATGGTGACGACCTCGTAGCCTTCCATCGCCGCCTGGAGCGCGCAGATCGGATCGATCTCCGACACCATGACGCGGCAGCCGGCCTGGCGCAGCGAGGCGGCCGAGCCCTTGCCGACGTCGCCGAAGCCCGCGACCATCGCGACCTTGCCCGACATCATGACGTCGGTGCCGCGGCGGATGCCGTCGACCAGCGATTCACGGCAGCCGTAGAGGTTGTCGAACTTCGACTTGGTGACCG
>JAEWBL010000484.1 GCA_023391175.1 Pseudomonadota bacterium | reverse complement strand
ACCCTATGGCAACGAACACTTCGCGCGTCTCGCCAGCCGGCGGGGCCGCGCCGATGTCGCAACCCGCGAAGGTGTAGGACGATGCGTTGGCGCTGTCCGAATAGCCCGCCCGGAAGGCGATCGATGGCGTCGCTGCGACGGCAGCATTGTTGACCCCGAGCGCGAAGACTTGGCTGAAGGGCAGCATGGTCAGGCGTCGTTCACGGCATCGAGGGTGTCGTTGACATAGGCTGCGACAAGCTTGGCGTCGGCCGCATAGGTGTCGGCGGCGTCCGCCGCGTCGCGGAAGATCTCGACGAAGAGCAGCGCGTTGTCCGCCGGCGTGCCGGACGGCGTGACGACGGTGATATCCGTGTAGCAGGTGGCAGTGCTCACACCGGAGGTGGGGTCCACGCGTGCAACGGGCGTTCCCCATGCGCTATCGAGTTTGTCCGTGCCGTCATAGTAGTCGACGCAGGCGGCCCGAACTGCCCAGCGCACATTCCCGGTCGCACCGCTGGACGGCTGCCAGATCAGGCGCGCCGTGAAAGTGCCCTCATTCCACGATTTGGGCATGGGCAGGCAGACCTGCGCGTATTCGGCGGTATTGGCGTCGAAGTCGAGCGAGCGCACCATGCGCTTGTTGGCGGAGATCTCTACCAGCCCCGGAGCTGCGCCGCTGGTGGTGCGCGGCGTGAAGTCTGCCGCCGTGAGGCAGATGCTGCGCACGCCCGGGGCCGGCATTTGCGCGACGGGCACCTTGCCGCCGCTGTCCAGCGAGGCCACGCCGTTCGCCGCGCCCACCTGAGCGGCGGTCACCGACGACCAGCTGACCCATGCGGAGGCGGTGCGGACATAGAGCGCATCGGCGTTCTTGGCGTAGGCGAACCATCCCTGTTCCGGCGCCGTGAACCCCCATCCGCTTCCCAGCCAGATGGCGAGGTTGCCTGCATAGCCGGCCCATGCGCCTGAGGGCGCGGTGCCCACCACATAGAGGTCATCCGCCACTGGAGAGCCGGGCGGCGTGTTCAGCAGCACCTGCTTGGCGACGTAGAAGCTCGCGCCATCGGCAAGAATGCGCTGGCGCTCGATCAGCTCCCGGACGCGCTCGGCCACATAGGTGCCGCTGTTTCGGTCGGGCGAGTTGAAGACGATCATATAGGCCGAGCCGGCGAGGTTCGAGCCGGGCCAGCCATAGGCGAGCGTCAGGTGGGTGTCGTCGGTCACTGCGAGGACGCGCACCGCCCGCCCGCCAGCCTCCAGAGTATCGCCCGGTAGCACGGTCGTGCTCCAGAGTGTGCTGGCGCCGGTCACGGCAGTGGCGTTGGCGGAAACCGTGATGGTTCCCGTCCCGTAGTAGTTCGAGAATGCCATGGAAGATCCTAAGGCTGGGGCGGTCAGGCGCCGGCGGAAACCACGATGCGGCAGTGCGCCGCCTGCTGCGGCCAGGGCGGCGCGATCTCCGCCGTCCAGACGCCCCGCGCGATGAGCATGGCCGTCGCCACCCCCTCCTGCAGCGTCACGTCCGGCGCACCGGGGCCACCAGCGAAGGTGCAGGTGGTGCCCTCGGGCAGGCTCCGCGCCAGAACCGCAGGCGCGCCCACGATGCTTGCCACCTCTACGGCCTCGATGGGCGGCGGAGGCGGCCGGCGACAGAGGACACCATCGGCCACATAGTGGATTGCTGTATCGATGGGCTCGGCCGAACCCGCCAGCAGCTCTTCCCAGCCGGCACGCACCGCTGCCAGAGCATCTTCGATACGCGTGACGTTGAGCGTCGAAAGAATTTCGCCCGTGCGATTGTCAAACTTGATGTAGATCATCGTTTGTACTCGGTCAGGGAAATCAGACGGGACCGATAAAAGCCAGTGATACTCACACCTCCGACGACGACACGGTACGTTGTCGTCCCGGAAACGTTGTCGCTATCGAGGAACTCGAAGGTCAGCGGGTTACCGCCGAAGTTGATCATGGCCGTGCCGCCAGCGTAACCGGCCGGGTAGGCTCCAATGAAAAGCGTCCCGCTGAAGACGATCGTCTCGGCGGCACCCCCCACCGAGCGATAGACGGTGACAGCCACCGACCCGCTGCCCCGATCCGTGTAGTTCATGGTCTCGGGGTTGGTATTGATGTTTGCCCGCACGATGCACGAAGAGCCGGACGTCCGCACGATGGAGGTCGTGAAGAGCGTCACGGTCGTCGCCGAAAAGGAGGTAGGAACGTTGGTCGCCAGAGATTCCGTCACGAACCCGGTCACCGCGCCCGGCGCGATGGAACTCGTGACGACGCCCCCCACAATGATCTTGTCGGTCGTCACCGACGAGGCCTTGAGGTTCACCGTCTCGATGGTTCCGGCCGCGATCTTTCCCGAGGTGATGGAGCCATCCGCGATGATGTCGGCAGCGATGTAGATCTTCGGCATTGGCCCGGAGCTGTCCACCAGGAAGGCGGCTTTCGGATTCGCGCCGCCCGAGGTGATGAGAAAGCGATCGGCATCAAACCAGATTTCGCTGTAGGGGTCGCCGCCCCCCGACTTGGCGACGATCAACATGCCGGCTTCAGCGCCTTCGGCCATCGCCTTGGCGCGGAAGGCAGCGATCGCACCCGCCGGGGTCACATCCGCTACGAAGCTGACATTGAGGCTGGCGCTCAAGCCGCCAACGGTCGTGGTGAGGTCGGTGATCTGCGTAGCAAGGGCCGTATCGCCTGAGACGCGCGCGCTGCTCTCGCTGCCGATCGATGCCGAAAGGCTCGCATCGGCTGCCTCCAAGGAGGCCTGCAACGCTGTGATCTGTGCCACCAGCGCGCTGCCGGGACCGACAGCGGCGGTGATCTGTTCGTTGAAGCTGGCCACCGCGGCGCCGAGCTGGATGGCGAGGGAGCGCGCCATCTCCCGCTTGTTGAGGCCTCCGGCGGCATCCACGTCCGCCACGATCAGGGCCAACTGCGCCAGAGCGGACTGGATGGAGGAGATGGCCGCGCCGGTTCTATCGACCACTAGGTCACGCGTGGCGTCCGTGAACTGCTGCACGGACACCGGGAGCTTGCTGCCGTCGATCACCGGAGCGGCCACGTCCACCGTTGCCCACGGGCCTTGCGTCGCGCCCACGGCCGACACCTGAAGCCGGAGCGCTGCCGGCTCCACCACCACTGACAGTTCCGCCGCCGTGATATCAGGGAGCGAGGTCCAGCTCTCGCCTTCGTCATAGGAGATCCGCGCCCGGTAGAAGAGCGCGCCCGATGCAGGAAACCACGAGGCCGAGAGCACCGGCTCCAGCACGTTTTGCTCCAGCGTCGCCAGCAAGCCCGCGACGATGGGCGCCTTCGGCAGGCTGAGGGATGGCAGGCCCGGCAGAGGATCGGGAGCGCCATCGTCGTCATGCACGCGCAGATCATCCACAACGAACGTCAGCGACACCCGGTCTCCGCTCGGCGC
>JAEWBL010000467.1 GCA_023391175.1 Pseudomonadota bacterium | reverse complement strand
TCCGCGGGCCGGGCCTGTCCGTAAAGCTGTCCGCGCTGCATCCGCGCTACGCCCGCGCCAAGGCGGAGCGGGTGATGGGCGAACTGCTGCCGCGCCTCCTCGCGCTCGTCGTCGAGGCGCGGCGCTGGAACATCGGCCTCACCATCGATGCCGAGGAGCAGGACCGGCTCGAACTCTCCTTGGACCTGCTGGAGGCGCTGTGTGCAGCGCCGGAGCTGGCCGGTTGGGACGGCATCGGCTTCGTGGTGCAGGCCTACGGCCGACGTTGCCCGGCAGTGCTGGATTTTGTCATCGACCTCGCCCGGCGGACCGGACGCCGCATTGCGGTGCGCCTCGTGAAGGGCGCCTATTGGGATGCCGAGATCAAGCGCGCGCAGGTGGACGGCGCGCCGGATTTCCCGGTGTTCACCCGCAAGGTCCACACCGATCTTTCCTACATCGCCTGCGCCCACAAGCTGCTCGCGGCGAAGCATGCGGTCTTTCCCCAGTTCGCCACCCACAATGCCCAGACGCTCGCCGCCATCCACGACCTGGCTGGCCCGGACTTCCGCATCGGCGACTATGAGTTCCAGTGCCTGCACGGCATGGGTGAACCGCTGTACGAGGAGATCGTCGGCCCCCTTGGCCGGCCCTGCCGCATCTATGCGCCGGTGGGCACCCACGAGACTCTGCTGGCTTATCTGGTTCGGCGCCTGCTCGAGAACGGCGCCAATTCGTCCTTCGTCAACCGTATCCGTGACCCCGCCGTCCCGGTCGAGGAGCTCATCCCCGATCCGGCCGAGGTCGTCGCCTCCATGCCGGTGCCGGGCGCACCCCATCCGGGCATCGCGGCCCCGCGCGCCCTCTATGGGGAACGAGTGAATTCGGCCGCGCTGGATCTTGCCGACGACGGGACGCTCGGCGCGCTTTCGTCGCGCCTCGCCGCTCAGGCGGCCACATGGACGGTGGCCTCGCCCGCATCCGGAGGCGCGGCCCCGCGGCCAGTGCGGAATCCCGGCGACCATCGCGATATTGTGGGCGAGGTGCGCGACGCGACCGTCCCGGATGTTTCGCGCGCCGTCGCCCGCGCGGCTTCGGCCGCGACCGATTGGGCCGCCCTTGCCCCGGCTGAACGAGGAGCGCTGCTTCGGCGCGCGGCAGACTGCATGGAGACGGCAATGATGTGCCTGATGGGCCTCATCATGCGCGAGGCCGGCAAGTCGGCCGCCAACGCGGTGGCGGAGGTTCGCGAGGCGGTGGATTTCCTGCGCTATTATGCCGGTGAAGCGGAGGCGCGCCTTACACCGGCCCATCGCCTGCTCGGCCCTATCGCCTCGATCAGCCCGTGGAATTTCCCCCTTGCCATTTTCACCGGCCAGGTGGCCGCGGCGCTGGCTGCGGGCAATCCCGTGCTTGCGAAGCCGGCGGAGGAAACTCCCCTTGTGGCGGCCGAGGCGGTGCGCATCCTGCACTCGGCCGGCATCCCCGCCGACGTGCTTCAGCTTCTGCCCGGAGATGGCCGCATCGGCGCAGCGCTGGTGTCGGCGCCGCAGGTGGCGGGGGTGATGTTCACCGGCTCGACAGAGGTGGCGCAACTGATCGCCCGTTCGCTGGCCGGGCGGCCGGGACCGGATGGCCGGCCGGTGCCGCTCATTGCCGAGACCGGCGGGCAGAACGCGATGATCGTGGATTCCTCCGCATTACCCGAGCAGGTGGTGGCGGACGTTCTCGCCTCCGCCTTCGACAGTGCGGGCCAGCGATGTTCCGCGTTGCGGGTTCTGTGTCTTCAGGACGAGGTTGCCGATACCCTGCTCGCCATGCTGAAGGGCGCCATGGCGGAACTAGAGATCGGCCGCACGGATCGCCTCTCGGTGGACGTGGGTCCGGTGATCCACGCCGAGGCGCGCCGGGGGATCGAGGCGCACGTCTCGGCAATGGCGGCGAAGGGATGTCCCGTCCATCGCCCGGCACTGCCGCCCGAGACGGCGCAGGGCACCTTCGTGGCCCCGACGCTGATTGAGATTTCGTCCCTGGCCGATCTCGGCCGCGAGGTGTTCGGGCCGGTGCTGCATGTGCTGCGCTGGCGGCGCCGCGATCTCGGCCGGCTGGTCTCGGCCATCAATGCCACGGGCTATGGCCTGACCTTCGGCCTGCACACGCGTCTCGACTCAACCGTGGCTGCGGTGACGGAGCGGATCGAGGCCGGCAATCTCTACGTGAACCGCAACATCATCGGCGCGGTGGTCGGGGTACAGCCGTTTGGGGGGCGCGGCCTTTCCGGCACCGGGCCGAAAGCTGGCGGCCCGCTCTATCTTTCGCGGCTGTTGCGTGGGCCGCAGTTCACCCTGGGGGCGGGACAACCTGATCCAGCGGCGCTCGCGTTCGTGGGTTGGCTTGAGGGGGCGGGCCGCACGGCGGATGCGGAAGCGATGCGGGCGATCATCGCGCGCAGTCCGCTCGGGATGTCGCTGGAGCTTCCCGGTCCGGTGGGCGAACGCAACATTTACGAGCTGCGCAGCCGCGGCACACTGCTGCTGATGCCGGAGACGGAAACGGGACTGATCCGGCAATTTGGCACCGCCCTCGCCACCGGAAATCGCGCAATGCTCGACGCCCCGGCGGCCCTGGCCGGCGTGCTTGCGACAGTGCCGGAGCCTGTGGCTGCCCGGCTCGCCCCTGAAGGCGAGGCGGTCGCCGTCGCGCTGGTGGAAGGGGAGGGGGAGCGCCTGCGCTCCGCTGCCCGTGCCATTGCGGAGCGCGACGGACCCATCGTGCCGCTCCATACGGCCTCGGTCGAGGAGATCGCATCCTCTCCCTTCGCTTACCCGGCGAGCCTGCTGCTGGAGGAGCGCTCGGTATCGGTCAACACCGCCGCGGCGGGTGGCAATGCCAGCCTCCTGGCGCTCGCCTGAGACTGGCCTGCCGTCCCTACTTCTTGCCCAGCGCGCCGAGGGCGGCCTGGCAGGGCGGAGTTGTCTGTTCCTTCTTGCTCTGCATGCATTGGACCACGCGCCCGCCGCCGGGCTGCACATCGCCACACAGCTTCTTCACGTCCGCCGAGCAGGCGGTACGCAGGGCCTGGGCTTGCTCGGCGGTGAGGGTGGCTGCGGTCTGGGCCGGAGCAGGGCTGGTGCAGAGGGCCAGAAGAGGGAGCGCGAGGAAGGAGGCGCGCAGGGAGAGGGTCATCGGCTGGATCCTCATTGTGATGCGTCGGGTCGACGCCAGACCCTCGCGGGGCGAGGTTGCTGGGGCGTTCCCCGAACGTAACGAATCGCGACGGAGTGTAACGCCGCTGGCACGGCGAAAAAGCGACACCCGCCGCGCCTCAGCTTTCGTCGCCCGGCAAGCTGGTGCCAGTGATGCGAGCATAGAGGCGGGCGACGGATGCGTCGTCGTCGCGGCCCATGCCGGCGGCGGAGGTGGCGAGGAACATCTGCAGGGCGGCGGCGGAAACCGGCACCGGGAACTTTGCGCTGCGGGCCATGTCCTGGATGATGCCGAGGTCCTTCACGAAAATGTCCACGGCGCTGCGTGGCGTGTAATCGCCGTCCAGCACGTGGGGCATGCGGTTCTCGAACATCCAGCTGTTGCCGGCCGAGGCGGTGATGACGTCGTAGACCTTCTTCAGGTCCAGCCCCTGCCGTGCGGCGAAGGCCATGGCCTCGCTGGCGGCGGCAATGTGGACGCCGGCGAGGAGCTGATTGATCATCTTGAAGGCGGCGCCCTGGCCCGGAGCATCGCCCAGCCCGTAGAGCTTGGCGGCCATGGCGTCGAGGGCTGGTTTCGCCTTGGCGAAGGCGGCGGGGCTGCCGGAGGCGAGGATGGTCAGTGCGCCTTCGGCTGCGCGCTGGGCGCCGCCGGAGATGGGGGCATCGAGATAGTGCCGGCCGGTCGCCTCCAGCCGCGCGGCGAGGCCACGGGCGACGTCCGGATCCATGGTGGCGGACGAGATGAAAACCGCGCCCTGAGGCAAGGTCTCGGCGACGCCCGAGGGGCCGAAGAGGATCGCCTCGGTCTGCGCGGCGTTGACCACCACGCTGACCACCATGTCCGCCCCCTCCGCAGCCTTGGCCGGCGATGCTGCGCCGCGCCCGCCCGAGGCGACAAAGCGCTCCACCGCAGCCGGGCCGACATCGCAGCCGGCCACATCAAGCCCCGCCCGTAATAGCGATTGCGCCATGCCGAAGCCCATGGAGCCGAGACCGATCACGCCCGCGCGTCCGACGCCCTGGACGCCCGCTGTTCCTTCCGCCTGCTCGACCATGGCCGTTTCCCCTGTCTCGGCCGCCAGTTGGCCGGGCGGCCTCCGGCGCCTGTTGTAGGAGCCGGGCGACATTGGATCAAATCGTTTTAGCCGCGGTACCGTTCGCGCTTGCCAAGGTGCCTCCGCTTCGCTTTGGTGCGTCGGCGGAGCAAGCGGAGGCCGGCCATGGAAGAGACTAGACTGCGGGAGGAGATCTGCCGCTTCGGGCGGTCCCTGTTCGAGCGCGGCCTCACGCCCGGTTCTTCCGGCAATATCAGCTTGAGGCTCGATGACGGTGGATGGCTGGTGACGCCCACCAACGCGTCCCTCGGCTTCCTTGATCCCGCGCGCATCTCCCGGCTCGATGCGGGCGGGCGGCTCCTCAGCGGCGACAAGCCCACGAAGGAGATCCCGCTGCATTCCGCGCTCTACGAGACTCGTGGCACGGCCCGGGCCATCGTGCATCTGCACTCGACCCACTCGGTGGCGCTCACCATGCTGCCGGAGATCGATCCCCGGGCCGCGCTGCCGCCCATGACGCCCTATTATCTCATGCGGGCCGGGCAAACCGCGCTGCTGCCTTATTATCGGCCGGGCGATCCTGCCGTCGCCGATGCCATCCGGGGGCTCGCGGGGCGCTATTCGTCGGTGCTGCTCGCGAACCACGGCCCGGTGGTGGCCGGCGATACGCTGGAGGCGGCGGTGTTCGCCACCGAGGAACTGGAGGAGACTGCGAAGCTCTACCTGCTGCTGCGTGGCCTCAACCCGCGCTATCTGTCGCCGGCCCAGGTGGACGATCTGGTGAAGACCTTCGGCGTGACCCTTCCGGCGCCGGACGCACACCACCACCACGACCATCACGGGCATGGCCACTCGACCGAGGACTGACCCGCCTCCAAACGAAAACGGCGCCCCCGGAACCGGGAGCGCCGTTTTCGTGGAGAGGCTTTCGCGTCAGTAGACGCCGGCGCTCCGAGCCGGAGCAGGCGCCGCGGCCGGCTTCGGTGCCGAAGCGGCGGCCGGCTTGGGCGTGCCGGCAGGCTTCGCCGCATCCGGTTTCGCGCCATTGGGCTTCGGCTTCTTGGCGGCGGTTCCGGGGGCGGCCAGGGCCACCTTGAGCGGCTTATCCATGGCCACCATCTGCGACAGCGTCGCAAACTTGTAGCCCTTGGCGGCCAGTTCATCGAGGATGCGCGGCATGGCATCCACGGTGGTGGCATAGATGTCGTGCGAGAGCACGATGGCGCCCGGCTTCACCTGCGCCATGATGGCGTCATGCACCGCCTGGCTGTTGCGGTTCTTCCAGTCGTTGGGATCCACCGACCAGTTGACGATGGTGAGGCCGTACTTGTCCTCGATATAGCTGCGCAGGGACGGCTTCATGGAGCCGTAGGGCGGGCGCAGGTAGATCGGGCGCTTGCCGGTGACCTGGAAGATCGCTTCCGAGGTGTTGCCAAGTTCCTTGTCGACCGCCGCCTGGCTGATGCGAGTGAGCTGCGGATGGCTCCAGGAATGGCTGCCGATCTCGTGGCCCTCGTCGGCGATCATCTTCAGCACTTCGGGATGCTTGGCGACCATGTTGCCGAGCACGAAGAAGGTCACCTTGATGTTGCGCTGGCGCAGGATCTCAAGCAGCCGCGGCGTCGTTTCCGGGTTCGGACCGTCGTCGAAGGTCAGGGCAATGTAGGAGCCATCCACGTCGAACGACTTGTAGGTGTAGTTCTTGCGCGGGGTCACCGGCGGGGGCGCGGTGGGCTCGGGAGCGGGGGCGGCTACCGGCTGGGCTGCGCCAGCCGCAGTCTTTTGCGCGGCGGTCGCTGGCTTGCCCTGGGCAGCCTGCCCGGAGGCCGGGGTGGCCGGCTGGGAAATGGATTGGGTGGTCGCCGGGCCGTCGTCCTTGGCCGACAGGAGCGGGCTGATGGCCATGCCGGCGCCCACGGCGGCGGCAGCCACAAATCCGGTAACGATGAGGAGCGGCTTCACGGCGACGGTATCCCGGCCTTTGGTTCCATATGCCCTGAAGCCTCACGGGTTTTTGTGGATAAATCGTGAAGCGTCCGGGGCTGTGGTGCCTTTTTTGCCCGAATTACCGTGTTTTCGCCTGCCGCCGCGCGGACTTGGGCTGCTGGATACCTCTTCGCACCCCGGTTTCGGAGCTCAGTGAAAATCCCGGGACTTAGGCAGTACCCTAACGTCACGTGGATGCTTGCGCGGATGCTGGGGGTGGGCGAACTCGTCGGCCCGCGCGACCTCCATCCGCGGCTGTCGTACCTTGGAGAGCAAGCCGAGGTCGGCGGTGCGGTCGGTGAGCCGCTGGGCCATGAGGTGGACAACGCCCTCCGGGCTCTTCTGGATGCGTCCTTCCACCAGTAGCAGGCGTGCGCCCATCACCTCCCGGCGGAAGCGTTCCAGCGTGCGTTCCCACAGGACGATGTTGGTGATGCCGGTCTCGTCCTCGATGGTGATGAAGATGGCCTTGCCGTTGCCCGGCCGCTGGCGCACCAGCACCACGCCGGCATTGCGGGCAAAGGCGCCGTCCTTCAGCGCAGACGTCTCGGCGCAGGTGAGGATGCGCTCTTTCCGGAAATGGTCGCGCAATTCGCCCATGGGGTGCCCCTTCAGGGAGAGGCGCACCGTCTGGTAGTCGGCGACGATGTGCTCCGAGCGCGCCATGCGCGGCAGCGTCACCTCCTCTTCGACGCCCAGTTCACGGGCGTCCGCCGCCGCGAACAGGGGCAGGGCATCGTCGTCTGGCAGGCGGCGGGCGTGCCAGAGCGCGGCGCGACGGTCGAGGCCCATGGATCGGAATGCATCGGCATCGGCCAGCAGCTTAACTGCGCGGGTAGGCAG
>JAEWBL010000441.1 GCA_023391175.1 Pseudomonadota bacterium | reverse complement strand
AGCGAAGAGAGGGTGCGCGCCGGGATCATCCCGTTGGCGATGTTCTCGAAGAAGGCCGAGAGCGTGTCGGTGAAGGTGGGGAACAGCAGCGGATTGGCGAGCCACAGGCCATAGGCCTGCCACAGCGCCGCCAGCGCCACGAGGATGACGGCCTTGCGCACCGCGCCGATGCGGTAGATGCGCTCGAAGGGCGAAAGGGTGGCCTCGACGGTGACGTTGCCGAGGGGCGTTTCCGGATTGACGATCTCCGGACGCAAGGCGAGGGTCTGGTTCACGGGCGTGTCCTCAGTGTCCGAAGAGCATGTCGTTGATGCGGGCTTCCAGCTCGACCTGCGCCGAGGTGCCCATCTGTTCGGCCGGAACGCTGTTCAGCTCCGCCCGCACGCGACCCGGATGGGGCGAGAGCAGCAGGATGCGCGTGCCGATCTTGATCGCCTCCTCGATGGAGTGGGTGACGAACAGGACGGTGAAGCGCGTGTCGTCCCACAATTGCAGCAGCTCGTCCTGCATCTTGCGGCGGGTGAGGGCGTCGAGCGCGGCGAACGGCTCGTCCATCAGGAGCACGTCCGGCTCCATGGCCATGCCGCGGGCGATGGCGACGCGCTGCTTCATGCCGCCGGAGAGCATGTGGGGATAGCTGTCGATGAATTTGGTGAGGCCCACCTTGTCGATGTAGGACCGCGCCCGCTCGCGCGCCTCTGCGGCGCCGAGGCGGCCGGAGGAGGTGAGCGCGAAGATCACGTTCTCGCCCACGGTCTTCCACGGCAGGAGCTGGTCGAACTCCTGGAACACCATCATGCGGTCCGGGCCGGGCTCCTTCACCGCGTGGTCCTTGAGGCGGATGGTGCCCTCGGTGGGCGTGATGTATCCGCCGATGGCCTTCAGCAGCGTGGACTTGCCGCAACCCGAGGGACCGAGAAGAACGAAGCGGTCGGAATCGTAGACCTTGAAGTCCACGCGGTAGGTCGCCGTGACGAGACTGTCCGGCGTCTTGTATTGAAGCGTCACGCCCTCGACGCTGAGCAGCGGCGCGAATCCAGTCTGGTCTGGATGCAAAGTCATCGTCCCTCCCCGCGCCCACGGGCGCAAATTGTTCTTGGCGCACTTTGGCGGCCTTGCTTAGGATCATAGCCGGCGATCCTGACCCGAACCTGACGCGGGGCTGCCATGATCGCGGGAGGATGCGGTGCGCATTCTGCTGGTGGAGGACACGCCGGAAATCGGCCTCGCGGTGCAGAAGCGCTTCGAGCGCATCGGCTATGCCGTGGACTGGGAGACGGACGGGCGCACCGCGAGCGAGCTGATCGAGGTGCAGGCCTACGACCTCGTGGTGCTCGACGTGATGCTCCCCAACATGGACGGCTTCACCGTGCTCAAGCACCTGCGCCGCCGCGGCCTGCGCACGCCCGTGCTGGTGCTCACCGCCCGCTCGGCGGTGGACGACCGCATCAGCGCCCTCGACCTCGGCGCCGACGACTATCTGGTGAAGCCGTTCGACTATCGCGAGCTGGAGGCGCGGGCGCGGGCCCTGCTGCGCCGGGCCGCCGGCATGGCGGACAACACCATCAAGGCCGGCCCGCTGGTGATCGACCGCGCCGGGCGCACGGCCATGATCTCAGGCGCGCCCCTCGATCTCACCCGGCGCGAGCTGACCGTGCTGGAAATCCTTGCCTCGCGCCCCGGCGCCTTCGTCGGCAAGGAGGAATTGCTGGAGCAATTGTTCGGCTTCGACCGCGATCCCAGCACCAATGCGGTGGAGCAGTTCATCACCCGGCTGCGCCGCAAGCTCGCCGCCACCTCCGTGGAAATCCGCACCGAGCGCGGCCTGGGCTATCAGCTTGTCGCTTCGTGACCTTAGGGCCTCGCTCCGCGCCCGCATGCTGGCCGCGCTGGCGGCGATCCTGCTGCTCGGCGCCGCCGCGCTGAGCCTCGCCGCCTGGCAATATGCGGCGCTGGCCGCCCGCGATGCCTATGACAAGCTGCTGGTGGGCGGGGCGGTGCAGATCGCCGAGAACATCTATCTGCAAGGGGGGGTGGTGACGCTCGATCCGCCGGTCGCCGCCATCGCCACGCTCTCGGCCTATGACCTCGTGTTCTACAGCGTCACCGACCCGCGCGGCATCGTGGTGGCGGGCTATGGCGACCTCGCCCTCTCGGCCTCGCCGGAGCGCCTCAGGCAGGGCGTGGTGCTGGAGGACGGCCAGTATCAGGGGCAGCCGGTGCGCATCGCCGGCCTCGTGCGCAAGGTGGAGGGCGCGCCCGGCGACGGCTGGACCCGCATCATCGTCGCGCAGACGCTCGGCGCGCGCGCCGCGCTCACGTCCGACCTCGCCTTCAAGGCCCTCGCCATGATCGCGGCCATGAGCCTTCTCGCCCTCGCCACGGCGGCGCTCAGCCTGCGCCTCGTCTTCTCGCCGCTGACCCGCATCGAGCGGGAGATCGCCGGCCGGCAGCCCGACGACCTCAGCCCCATCGCCCTCACCCCGCCGCCCGAGGCGCGGGCGCTGGTGGAGGCCATCGACGGCTTCATGCTGCGCCTGAGGGAGCGCATCGCCCTGATGCAGCGCTTCATCGCCGATGCGGCCCACCAGATCCGCACGCCGCTCGCCGCCATCGATGCGCAGGTGGAACTGCTGGAGACGGACGACCCGGCCCAGGCCACGCAGCTGGAGGGGCTCAGGTCGCGCGTCGCCGAACTCGGCCGGCTCACCAGCCAGTTGCTGGACCACGCCATGG
>JAEWBL010000388.1 GCA_023391175.1 Pseudomonadota bacterium | reverse complement strand
CCCCGCAATCATGCGGCGGGGCAACGCCTCACTCCGCCGCGGTCTCCAGCACGCGCGCGAAGATGGCGCGGACCTTCTGCTCGGTCTCGAACAGATCGGCCTCCAGGGTCGCGAAGTCGGGCATCTCACCGGCCCGGGCGAGGAGCGCGCGGAGCGCCGGGCTCGCGTCCTGCGGCACCACGTGGGCATCCACGGACAGGCGCAGCACTTGGGTCAGGTTCTGATAGAGGCGGCAGGCGCGTAGCAGGACGTGCGCATCCTCCGGCGCCAGCAGCGCCAGCCGCTCGGCGGTGGCGAGCACACGGGCGGTGGCCGTGTCCACGATCTCGGGGTGATCGTGGGCGTGAGCCAGGACGAGATACTGGGCAAGGAATTCCACGTCCACCTGCCCGCCGGCCGCGTGCTTCAGGTTCCAGCGGTCGTCCTCGCCCTTCTCGGCGGCGATGGCGCGGCGCATGTCGAGAATGTCGCCCGCCAGCCGGCGCGGGTCGCGCGGCTGCCCCATGATGCCACCGATGACATCGCGCACGATGGCGCCGAACTCCGGCGTCGCGGCGATCACGCGGGCGCGGGTCAGCGCCATATGCTCCCACGTCCAGGCTTCCGCCTGCTGATAGGCGGCGAAGGAGGAGAGCCGCGTCGCGAGCGGTCCGGAGCGGCCGGAGGGCCGCAGGCGCAGGTCCACGTCATAGAGCTTGCCGGCATTGGTGAGCGAGGTCAGCGCCGTGACGAGCCGCTGGGTGAAGCGGGCGAAATATTGCGCGCCAGTGAGCGGGCGCGCGCCGTCGGAGGTGGGATCTGCCTCGGGGTCGAAATCATAGAGCACGATGAGGTCGAGGTCGGACCCCGCCGTCATCTCCCGACCGCCGAGCTTGCCCATGGCCAGTACGGCCGTCTCTGCCCCCGGAATGCTGCCATGGGCCTCGCGAAAGCGCTCCCACACGCGCCGGTGCAAAGCGCGGATGATGACCTCCGCCAGCGTCGCATAGGCCTCTCCCGCCCGCGCCGCCGGAAGCGTGCCGGAGGCGATGCGCACGCCGATCAGCACATGCTGCTCCTGCCGGAACCGGCGGGCGCGGTCGAACTGTTCCTCGTCGGTCTCGGCCGTGTCGAGCAGCAGCTCGAGGTGCTCGGAGAGGCTCGCCTCGTCGGGCAGCACGTCGAAGAAGGCGGGATCGAGCAGCGCGTCGGTGAGCGACGGCCGCCGCGCCAGTGTCTCGCCGAGGCGGGGGGCGGCGGTGAGGATGGTCGCGAGCAGCCGCACCAGGTCCGGATGCCGGTCCAAGGCGGTGAGAAGATGCGGCCCCGGCAGCTCGGTGAGGAAGCGGTCGGCGGCGATGAGCGCGCCGTCCGGGTCGCCGCCCCGCGAGAGGGCTTCCAGCATCAGCGGTACGATGCGGGCGAGATGGGCGCGGGCCGGCTCGGTCTTCAACGCGCGCGGAGCGCCCGCGAGCCAACGCCGAACGATGCCGCTCGCCGCCGCCGGATCCTTGAAGCCGAGGCGAGCGAGGGCGGAGAGAGTCGGCCGGTCGTTCTCGTCTGGCGGAAAGAGCAGGTCGGCATCGAGCACGGCCGGGGGCGGTGCATCCTCGAACAGATGGGCATAGTGCCCCTGCACGGTGGTGAGGCGCTGCACCAGGGCCGCCGCGAAGGCGTCGCGGTCGGGATAGCCCATGAAGCGGGCGAAGCCCTCCATGGCCTCGCGGCTCTCGGGCAGCGAATGGGTCTGCGCATCCGCCACCATCTGGATGCGGTGCTCCACCCGGCGCAGGAAGAGATAGGCCTCGGCGAGGTCGTCGCGCACCTTCGGCTCGATCCAGCGATGGGCGGTGAGCGCATCAAGGGCGTCGAGCGTGCGGCTGGTGCGCAGCAGCGGGTCGCGCCCGCCGGCGATGAGTTGCTGGGTCTGGACGAAGAACTCGATCTCGCGGATGCCGCCGCGGCCGAGCTTCACATTGTGCCCCTCCACCGCCACTACGTCGTGCCCGCGGAAGGCGTGGATCTCGCGCTTCATGGCGTGGACGTCGGCGATGGCCTGGAAGTCCAGCACGCGGCGCCAGACGAAGGGCGAGAGATCGGCGAGAAACTGCCGCCCCACCTCCGCATCGCCCGCCACGGGGCGCGCCTTGATGTAGGCCGCGCGCTCCCAGGTGGCGCCCTCCCGCTCGTAATAGTCGAGGGCGGAGACGGTGGAGAGGGCGACCTGCGTCGAGCCGGGATCGGGGCGCAGGCGCAGGTCCACGCGCAGCACGTAGCCGTCCGCCGAGCGTTCCTGCAGCAGGCGCACCAGCCCCTGCGTGATCTTCACGAAGAAGGGCGAGGCTGAGACGCTATCCGAGAGGGGCGCCCTGTCGCGGTCGTAGACCACCACCAGGTCGATATCGCTGGAATAATTGAGCTCCCGCGCGCCGTGCTTGCCCATGGCGATCACCGCGAGCCCGGAGCCGGCCTCGGGATCAGCGGCATCGGCCACCATCAGCCGCCCGGCCTTCACCGCCTCGCCGAGGAGGAAGGAGAGCGCCTTGCGCACTGCGGCATCGGCCACGCCGGTCAGCGCCGCGGTGACCTCCACGAGGCCGAACACGCCTCCCATGTCGGCGACGGCGATGAGCAGCGCAGCCTCGCTGCGCATCCGCCGCAGCGCACGCATCACATTGGCCTCGCTCCCCTCGACGGCCGCGCATTCGGCGATGAGCGCATGAAGATGCGTCTGCGGCGGGCGGCTCAGCACACGCAGCAGCCGCTCCGGATCGGAGCGGATCACCTCGGTGAGGAAGGGCGAGCTTTCCGCAATCCCGAGACAGACCTGCACGGCGCAGGGCGCATCCGCCAACAGCGCATCGAGCGCGGCGCACGCCTCCGGCGCCAGCCGTTCGATGGCGTGGGAAAGCTTAATCTTTGCCGCCTCCGGATCCGCCACGACGGGCGTTTCCCGCATCTGCAGGGCAAGGGGCGGCTGGTCCGCCGAATCCGGTTCCGTGGGCCAACGCATGGTCAGGTCTAAAGGCACCAGCGACTTGCCGCGCGCAAGCCTTCTTTCATCGGAGCACCGCAACGGGAGCCGCGGCGCGCATCAGGGTTGAGGGAGAATGAAGAGGTCATTACAGCGGTTAACGCCCGCGCCGACGGCTTGGTTCACGCTCGGCCATCATTTCGCCGGCAAACGGAAAGTGGCCACCAGCCCGGGTCCGTTTTCGGAGAAGGCGAGCGTGCCGCCGTGCAGCCGCGCCACGGCGCCGACCAGCGAGAGGCCGAGGCCCGAGCCGGGTCGGGTGCGGCTGGCCTCGAGCCGCACGAACCGCTCCACCACCCGCTCGCGGTCGCCCGGCGGAATGCCCGGTCCGGTGTCCGACACCGTCAGCACGGCGTCCGCTCCGTCGCGCTTCAGCGTGACCGTGATGTGTCCCCTGCCCCCGTCGGCCGGACGGCCATACTTGATGGCGTTGTCGATGAGGTTGGAGAGCGCCTGCGCCAGCAGTTCCTTCACGCCGTGGACGGTCGCCGGTACGGCGCTGACGGTGAGGTCGAGCCCCTGCTCGTCCGCCAGCGGCTCGTAAAGCTCGGACACCGCCTCGGCGATCTCGGCGAGGTCCACGTCGCCCATGGTCGCCCGCCCCTGCCCAGCCTCGGCG
>JAEWBL010000379.1 GCA_023391175.1 Pseudomonadota bacterium | reverse complement strand
GGCCGAGGCTGTCTCGGCCTGAGCCGACTCCGTGACGTGTGGCGATGCGGCCAACCTGCCCGCGTCCTTTTAGCGTGTGGGGCGCGCAGCCAGGCTCGCAAACAGACTGCCCCCGCCAGCCCGCGCTGCCCCCTGTCCTTTCCACCGGTAGATCGATCCAAATCGGAGCGAACCGGATCAATTTGCGCTGGATTCTCTACGACCTAGCATGATACCAGCTTGGCCCTATCGAGGGCTATGCGGGAGCGAGCCGGCAGTGGACAGCGTTCTGACATGAACGCCGTCAGTGCCGGCGGGTGACATGTGAGCAATGCGCGACATAGCGGTCATTGTCGTCGATGATGACAAGGATTTTCTCGTCGAGGTCAGTGAAGGCCTCGCGATCGAAAATTTGCGGGTGATCTGCGCGTCCTCGCCGATGAGCGCTCTCGATCTCATCGAGCAGAACCCCGCGATCCGCGTTCTCGTCACGGACCTCGCCATGCCGGGCATGAACGGCCTGGCGCTTGTCGAGCGCGCGGGTGAAATCCGCCAGGGGGAGCCGATTGTCTCCATCGTCCTCACCGGGTGCGCCTCGCTGGAGAGTTCCATCGCCGCTCTCAGGACGGGCGTCGTGGATTTCCTGCAGAAGCCGGTCGAGATGGGAGATCTCGCCGCCGCCATCCGCCGGGCGCTGGAAATATCCCAGCGGAAGCGGCCGGCTGCGACCACCCTTGAAGATCCAGCGGACGTCCTGCGCGTTCTCGCCGGCCTTCGGCTCGATCGGCAGCGGGTGCTTCCGGACGTGGCGGGGGGTGTGACCGCCTGGGACATGCTGCTCGATCTTGCCATGGCGCAGGAAGAAGGGCGGCGAATCTCGGTGTCGGCGCTCTGCTCGGGCGCCGGGACGTCGGTCACAACAGCCTTGCGCCGGCTCGAAATGCTCGAGCAGCAGGGGCTCGTGGAGCGCCTTCCCGACCCTGAAGACCGCCGGCGGGTCTGGCTCCAGCTCACCCGCAAGGGCGGCGTATCCGTGCGCCAGACGGGCCGACGGTTCGCAGAGACATTGCGCACATTGATCTAGACAGTCCCGTCTGGCTTCGCTGGGACGGATTGGGTGAATAGCCTAAGATTTGGTCAATCGAAAGAACGTGTAAGTTCGCGTTTAGAAATGTAATATGAACAATATTCCATATGTATATTGATCCATATTGAACATATCATGTTCACCATGAATGCGGTTGTAATTGCTAGCTATTTTTTAGATGCTACGTTTTGCCCGATAGCGCGGGCTTGGTGAAATGCATTCTTCTGTTGTTTATGTTGATGGTGTGGGCGTTATAAGTCCTGCACACCATGAGCGAAGCTTGGTGGATTCCTGGCTGGGGTCTGGTGCGGGCACCTTCGTCGAGGTGGGGGCGGGCGATCCGATCCGCGGCAGCCAGACCTACCATCTGGAGTTGAACGGCTGGGCGGGCCTGCTCGTCGAGCCATCGACGGAACTGGCGAATGCACTGAAGGCGGTGCGCAAGGCGCAGGTCGCCTGTGTCGCTTGCGGCGCGCCCGGCTCGCCTTCTACCACGCAATTGTGGCTGCTCGGCCGGGAGGCGCGAGCAATCCTTTATCCGGGCGACCAGCCCCGCGGAACCCTTCGGGTGCCGATGCGCACCCTGGATGATGTCCTTGGCGACGCTGGCATCAGCAGTGTCGACTTCGTTTCGATTGACGTGACGGGGACGGAGGCCGATGTGCTCGCCGGCTTTTCCGCATCGCGCTTCAAACCACGTCTCATCCTTGTGGATGACCGGGTGGGTTTCGGCCGCAGCCGACGTCTGCTTGCTGCCCACGGCTACATCCTGGCCCGCCGTACCGGCCACAACGCGTGGTTTGTGCCGCGTGCCCTGAGGCGGACGACGCTGACCAACCAGGTGACGCTGGCCTGGCACTATGGGCCGGGCCGTCTGATGCGGCGCCTCGTGCGCCGTTTTTTGGCCTGATCGTTCCCAGTCGCGGTGATTGGTTCATTCCGGAGGGATCGCCTCCCGGAAGAAGCCCGCCATGGGCCGTTACGACCGTTGCGCCGCGTCCCGGTGCGGCTCTCCGCCGTGCCGGTCCTTGTTCTCCCCGATGGTGGTGGCGAGGTCGGTGAAGGTCGGGGGAAGACCCTCCTGACGATTGGTGGCCGCGCGCAGGACGCGGATGGGAAAGAGCACACCCTCCGCTTGGGCCGGGCTGATGCTGCGGGAGGCGGCATCGCGCCGGGCGGCGTCCTCCGCTTCGGCGAGCGCGGTCTCGATCTCGCCGGAGGTCAGCAGGCCCTTGTGCCGCATGGTCTCGAGCAGGCGTGACAGGGCGAGCAGCACGCCTTCCAACTGCAGGTTTGCGGTGTTCATCGGTGTCTCCGGTCTCGGCGGGTGAGCCGCCGTGCAGCCATGCCAACGCTGCGGACCTCATGCCGGTTTCCCGCGCCCGTCGCGGTTCTCAACCGCGCCGTTGCCGCTTAGGATGCTCGCCCGCTCCGGCGCATGCCCGCCAATCCCTTTCCGCTGTTCATCACGCTCCCGCTGGCGCGCCGGAAGAGCGGGGACGTTCGGCGCGCCGGGGCGCAAAACCGGACTCGAACGCCTGATTCGACGGACGCGCGCGCGGTCCACGGCGCGGCGCCCCAAGGAGGAAGCCCCATGACATCCGACGCCTATCCCCACGTCCAGCTCCACATCGACGGCGTCTGGCGCGATGCCGAAGGCGGGCGCCGCATCCCGGTCATCAATCCTGCGACGGAGGAGGAGATCGGCTCGGTTGCCCACTGCTCTCGCGCCGATCTCGACGCGGCGCTGGAAGCGACGGAGCGCGGCTTCGCAACCTGGAGCAAGATGTCGGCCTTCGACAGGTCGAAGCTCATGCGCAAGGCGGCGGACCTGCTGCGCGAGCGCGCGGACGGTATCGCTCGCCTGATGACGCTTGAGCAGGGCAAGCCGCTCGTCGAGGCGCGGATGGAGACGCTGGCCGCCGCCGATATCATCGACTGGTTCGCAGAAGAGGCCCGCCGCGCCTATGGCCGGGTCATTCCCGCCCGCGCGCCCGGCGTCTACCAGCTTGTCATCAAGGAGCCGGTGGGGCCTGTGGCGGCCTTCACGCCCTGGAACTTCCCCATCAACCAGGTGGTTCGCAAGCTGTGCGGCGCCCTGGCGGCCGGCTGCTCCATCATCGTTAAGGCCCCCGAGGAGACGCCGGCCTCGCCCGCCGAGCTGATCCGCGCCTTCGTGGACGTGGGCATTCCGGCCGGCGTCATCGGCCTCGTCTATGGCGTGCCGGCGGAGGTGAGCGAATATCTCATTCCGCACCCGACCATCCGCAAGATCACCTTCACCGGCTCGACCCCCGTCGGCAAGCGGTTGGCGGCATTGGCGGGCGAGCACATGAAGCGCGCCACCATGGAACTGGGGGGCCACTCGCCGGTGATCGTCTTCGATGATGCCGACGTGACCGCCGCGGCCAAGCAGATCGCCGCCGCCAAGTTCCGCAATGCTGGGCAGGTGTGCGTCTCGCCGACCCGTTATCTCATTCAGGAGAGGGTCTACGAAGAGTTCGTGGACGCCTTCGTCACCGTCGCCAAGGCGGTGAAGGTGGGCAACGGCCTGGAG
>JAEWBL010000338.1 GCA_023391175.1 Pseudomonadota bacterium | reverse complement strand
GGTGAGGGCGGCGCTGGCGGCAGAGCCGTATGATCTCGTCATCGACGGGCAGGGGCTGATGAAGAGCGCGGCTGTGGCAGCCCTTGCCCGTGGCCCCCGCCACGGATTCGACCGGGCGAGCGCACGGGAGGGGCTGGCCAGCCTGCTCTACGGCACGCGCCACCATGTGCCCGAGGTGGAGCATATGGCCGTGCGCATCCGCAAGCTGTTCGCAGCATCGCTCGGCTACGGGCTTGAGGGCCTGTCCGCGGATACGGGGCTGCGTCCGGCGCCCGGCGGCGCGCCCTATCTCGTCTTCCTGCATGGCACGACATGGCCGACGAAGACCTGGACCCTCGACGGCTGGCGCGCCCTGGCCGCGCTGGCGGGGGAAGCGGGCATGGAGGTGCGCCTGTTCGCCCACGGCGGCGAGGAACGTGCCCGCGCCGAAGCCATCGCTGAAGGGCAGGGGAATGTGCGCCTGCTGCCGCCGCAGGGGCTGGAGGGTCTTGCGCCCCAGATCGCCGGCGCCGCAGGCGTGGTGACGGTGGACACTGGCCTCGGTCATCTGGCTGCGGCCTATGGCGTGCCGACTGTCGGTCTTTACGGGCCGACCAACCCGGTCCTTACCGGCCTGTTCGGAGCCCGCGTCCGCGAACTGAAGGCGCGGCGGGAGTGCGCCCCCTGCGAGAAGGCCAGCTGCCTCATCGCCCGGGAGGTGCGGGAAGGGCCGCCCTGCCTCGCCGACATCTCCGCTGCCGACGTATGGCAAGCCTTGCAGAGGCTGAGCGCGGCGGCCTGAGCCGTCCGGTTGCGGGTGGGAGGGCAAGTCTTGCCCTGCGTCATGCCAACAATTGCGCCGGCTGATCCACGACACGGGTTTGATGCCTAGGCGAGCAAGCAGGTTGCGCGGCTTATGCGGCCAGTGAACCTTTTCCCCAGCGTAAGACCCCGCTCGGGGGAGACTCATGAGAGCGGAGAGGCGGCGCGCATTTCAAGTAGGGGAGGGGCAGAGAAGCCCGAAGCTGAAAGCAATAAGCCCGCCCGAGATTAGGACCTTAATCCTAGAATTAAATTATCTATGTAAGTCATATAGTTATATAAAATACATAAAGTCTTAATGCAGCACTTTAAGTGTGGTCGGTCCCGGAACCTGTGATGGGATACCGTGGTAATATTTTGGAAAATATAGCATTTCTGTCTTCCGAAATGGCGTCCTCCAAATTGCGCGTACCTCTTAAAGTTAAATATTAACCATAAGCCTTTGAAAAATATGTAGATGATTCGTTCGTTAAAGCGTTTTGCCGCTCGTCGTCTCTGCCATGTGCGCGATCGCAGGCTACCAGGGGCAGCGGGACGAAACACCGAGTCGGCCAGAGTCAGGAGGTATCCCGCGCTCCTGGCCATCGTCGGCCCTGCCTTGCGGGGAGGAGGGCGGCCCCTATAGTCGCGGCTGGTCCGCTGCGCTGGGGTTGAGGGAAACGGGATGAGGATGTGCCGGATCGGCCCTGCAGGCCGCCCCAGTTCCAGGGCGCCACGTACGCCGCCCGGTCCCTGCTCGGGAGCGTGCGTCTGATGGCGCTGGCGCCCCGTAGCGGTCTTGCCGAGGCTACTTTCGTGCTGGTGCTCGGCGGTGCGCGCTCGGGGAAGAGCCGGTTCGCGGAAGGCGAGACCGTGCGGCACCCGGGTCCATGGATCTATGTCGCCACCGCCCAACTCGGCTATGGCGGCCAGCCGGACCCGGAGATGGAGGCGCGCGTCGCCCTTCATCTCGCCCGTCGCGGTGCGGGGTGGGAGACGGTGGAGGCGCCATTCGATCTCGCCGCCGCCCTCGGCGCGCTCCCTCCGGATCGGCCGGTGCTGGTGGATTGCCTCACCCTCTGGCTCACCAACCACCTCCTCGCCGAGCATGACCTCGACGCCGAGGCGGCGGCGCTGGAGGCGGCCCTCGCCGCCCGGCCGGGGCCGACCTTCTGCGTCGCCAACGAGGTCGGCTTCGGCATCGTGCCCGACAATGCGCTGGCCCGCCGCTTCCGTGACGCCGCCGGCCTCCTCAACCAGCGCCTCGCCGCCCGCGCCCGCAAGGTGGTGCTGGTGGTGGCCGGGCTGCCCCTGACCGTGAAGGACGTAACCCCGTGAGCGATCCCGTCGCCCCGCCCCCCCTCGATGACGATGCCGCCGCCCGCCATCGCGCCAAGATGGAGAAGCGCAAGGCGGTGCAGGACAAGGAGGTGGCCGAAAAGACCATCGAGAAGGGCCTGCTGGTGGTCCACACCGGCCCCGGGAAGGGCAAAAGCACGGCAGCCTTCGGCCTCGCTTTGCGGATGCTGGGGCGTGGCGGACGCGTCGGCGTGGTGCAGTTCATCAAGGGGGCTTGGCAAACCGGCGAGCAGGAGGCCTTCCAGGCCTTCGGCGATCGCGTGAGCTGGCACACCATGGGCGAGGGCTTCACCTGGGAGACGCAGGACCTCGCCCGTGACAAGGCCGCTGCCGCCCGGGCCTTCGGCAAGGCGCGCGAGCTGATGGCGGACGAGACCATCGCCCTCCTCATCCTCGACGAATTGAACATCGCCCTGCGCTACGACTATCTCGACCTCGCCGACGTGGTCGCCACCCTCAAGGCACGGCGCCCCGGCCTGCATGTTGTCGTCACCGGGCGCAATGCGAAGCCCGAGCTTCTTGCCGCCGCCGATCTCGTGACGGAGATGGGACTGGTGAAGCACCATTTCGCCGCCGGAGTGAAAGCGCAGCCGGGCATCGAGTTCTGATGGCGCGCACGCTCATGTTCCAGGGCACCGGCTCTGATGTGGGCAAGTCCCTCATCGTCGCCGGCCTCGCCCGTGCCTTCACCCTGCGCGGCCTCGCGGTACGGCCATTCAAGCCGCAGAACATGTCCAACAATGCCGCCGTGACGGCGGACGGCGGTGAGATTGGTCGCGCGCAGGCGCTTCAGGCGCGGGCCGCGCGGGTGCGCGCGAGCGTGCATATGAATCCGGTGCTGCTAAAGCCGCAGGGCGAGACGGGCGCGCAGGTGGTGGTGCAGGGACAGGTCCACGGCACGGCCAAAGCCGCTGCCTACCAGTCCCTCAAGCCGACCCTCATGCCCGCCGTGCTAAACAGCTTCGCGCGCCTGAAGGCCGAGGCCGACCTCGTGCTGGTGGAGGGGGCGGGCAGCGCCTCCGAGGTCAATCTGCGCGCCGCCGACATCGCGAACATGGGCTTCGCGCGGGCGGCGGACGTGCCCGTAGTGCTCATCGGCGACATCGATCGCGGCGGTGTCATCGCCAGCCTCGCCGGGACGAAGGCGGTGATCGATCCGGCCGATGCGGCCATGATCCGGGGCTTCATCGTCAACCGCTTCCGCGGCGACCCGGCGCTGTTCGCCTCCGGCATGGACCTGATCGCGCGCCTCACCGGCTGGGACGCCCTAGGCCTTGTGCCGCACTTTCCCGGTGCGGCCCGCCTGCCGGCGGAGGATGCCCTTGCCCTGTCTGCACCGCCGCCGCCGAAGGCCAAGGCGCGGCTGCGCATCGCCGTGCCGATCCTGCCCCACGTCTCCAATTTCGACGATCTCGACCCATTGGACGCGGAACCGGCCGTCGAGGTGCGCCGCATCCGTCCGCATGAGACTTTGCCGCTCGATACCGATCTCGTGCTGCTGATCGGCTCCAAGGCGACCATCGCCGATCTCACGGCGCTGAAAGCCGGAGGCCTCCATCACGACATCCTCGCCTTCGCCCGGCGCGGCGGCGCGGTCCTTGGCCTGTGCGGCGGCTACCAGATGCTGGGCCAGACCATCGCCGATCCCGAGGGCGTGGAGGGCGAGGCGACAATCGCCCGCGGCCTCGGCCTGCTTGATGTCCACACCGTGCTGACCGGCGAAAAGCGGCTGGAGGAGGTGCGTGGCACCGCCGAGGGCGTCCCCTTCCACGGCTACGAGATGCACATGGGCGCGACCCGCGGTGCCGATTGCGGCCGGCCCTACGGGCACCTCTCCGATGGGCGGCCGGAAGGCGCGCGCTCGGCTTCGGGCCGTGTCGCCGGCACCTATGTGCATGGCCTGTTCGCTTCCGATGCCTTCCGCGCGGCCGTGCTTCGCCGGCTGGGCGGGGAGGGCGGCGGCATCGCTTATGACGACGGCGTGGAGGCGACGCTGGATGCTCTCGCGGCCCACCTCGCCGCGCACCTCGACCTCGACCGTCTGCTGGCGCTGGCGCGCTGAGCCATCAGATGAGCAGCGTCAAGCCCGCGCCGGCCAGCACCAGCAGGATCATCAGGGCATCCGCGCGGCGGTAGACCTTGAGTGCCATGCGCACGTCCTGCGCCGTGGCCTCGCGCCGGCCGTCACCCATGTAGGCGTCCTGCGTGAGCACGCCCGCATAGACCTTCGGCCCGTTGAGCTGCAGTCCGAGCGCCCCCGCCATGGCCGCCTCCGGCCAGCCCGCATTGGGCGAACGGTGGCGCGGCGCGTCGCGCAGCATGGCCCGGTGGGCATGGCGCGGACGGGCGCCGGGCGTCAGCGCCGCTCCGGCAATGATGAGCATGCCCGCGAGGCGCGACGCGGGCAGGTTCACGTAATCGTCCGCCCGCGCTGCCGCCCAGCCGAAGGCGGCGTGACGCTCGGTGAG
>JAEWBL010000322.1 GCA_023391175.1 Pseudomonadota bacterium | reverse complement strand
CACCCTGCTAGCCGCGGCATTCCCGGCGCGCCTTGAGCTATGTTAAAGGACGGGACCAAGAGGAGAGAGGACCCATGTCCGAGAACAACGAGCTCACGCGCTTCTTCGGCGGTTCGCCGGCCTGGGTGCTGGTGCGCCTCGTTCTGCTCTCGGTGGTGGTGGGCGTGATTCTCGCCGCCCTCGGGCTCGACCCGATGAACATCCTCAACAGCCTGCAGCGGCTCATCCGCAACCTGTTCAGCTTCAGCTTCGCGGCGGTGGAGCGCATGTGGCGCTACTTCCTGCTCGGCGCCGTCATCGTCATCCCGCTCTGGATTCTGATGCGCGTGTTCGGCCGGCGCTGAGGCCGTGTCGCTCGCGGCCGTTTCGGGGGGCGTCACACACCGCCGCGTGCTCGCCATCGCGCTGCCCATGACGCTGGCGCACCTCACCACGCCTCTCCTCGGCGTGGTGGATGCGGCGGTGGTGGGCCGGCTCGGCAGCGCCTCGCTGCTCGGCGGCGTGGCGCTCGCCGCCGTCATCTTCGACATGCTGTTCTGGGTGTTCGGCTTCCTGCGCATGGGCACCGTGGGGCTCGCCGCGCAGGCGGTGGGGCGGCGGGACGCGGTGGAGGAACGGGCGGTGCTGGCGCGCGGCCTGCTGGTGGCCGGGGCGCTCGGCCTCCTGATCGTTCTCCTGCGCACGCCCATCGAGAGCGCGGCCCTGTCACTGGCCGGGGCGAGCGATGAAGTGAATGCGGCGGTGCGCGACTATTACGCCATTCGCATCTTCGCTGCGCCGTTCACCCTCGCCAACTATGTGGTGCTGGGCTGGCTGGTGGGGCTCGGCCGCACCGGGCGGGCGCTGACGCTGCAGGTGGGCATCAACGCCCTCAACATGGTGCTCTCGGCCGCCCTCGTGCTCGGCGCCGGATGGGGGGTCGCCGGCTCGGCCGCGGGCACGCTGGTGGCCGAGATCGCCGGCGCGGTGGCGGGCGTACTGGTGTGCGCAAGCCTGCTCGGCGGGCGGCTCGGGGTGGCGCAGGCGGTGCTGCTCGACAAGGCGCGCCTCATCCAGACCGTCATGCTCAATCGCGACATCATGATCCGCACCGCGGCGCTGATGTTCGCCTTCTCCTTCTTCGCCGCGCAGGGCGCGCGGGCGGGAGACGTGACGCTGGCCGCCAATGCCGTGCTCCAGAACATGGTGATGGTGGCGGCCTATTTCCTCGACGGCTTCGCCACCGCCGCCGAGCAGATCTGCGGCTCCGCCGTGGGCGCGCGGCGCAAATCGGATTTCTCCGCCGGGGTGCGGCTCTCCATCGTGTGGGGGTTCGTCTTCGCGGCGCTGGCGGGGGTGGTCTATCTCGTCACCGGCCCGGCCATCGTGGATGCCATGAGCACCAGCCCCGAGGTGCGGGCGGAGGCGCGCATCTATCTCCTTTATGCCGCGCTGCTGCCGGTGGCGGGGGTGACGGCCTATGCCTTCGATGGCGTCTATATCGGCGCACTCTGGTCGCGCGACATGCGCAACCTGATGCTCGCGTCCCTCGTCGTCTATCTCGGCGTCTTCCTAGCACTGCGCCCGCTCGGCAATCACGGCCTGTGGCTTGCCATGCTCGCCTTCCTGCTGGCGCGCGGCGGCTTCCAGGCGTTGCGCCTGCCTGCGCTGGTGCGGCGCACCTTCGGGTGAGGCTCAGTCGAGGGACGGAAAGACGTGCGCCCCGTCCGCGCCGAGGGGCAGGTCGCGTACCCATCTCACGGCGGTGAGCGGCAGCGGCGCGTAGAGATGGGGAAAGAGGGCGCCGCCGCGCGAGGGCTCCCATTTCAGCGCCGGGCCGAGCGCCGCCACCTCCACCGCCACCAGCTTCAGGTCGGCCTGCCCGGCGAAGTGCTTCGCCGCCGTCTCGCGCGCCTGCACGGCCGTGGAGAAATGGATGTAGCCGTCCGCCAGATCCACCGGCGCGCCGGTGAACACGCCGGCCTGCTCGGCCGCCGCCCAGAGCGCGGCGGGGGCGATCTTGTAGATGAGGGTGGCGGCGGTCACGGGCGATGCTCCTCGCGGGGACTTTGAACGGGCACGACGCGCACATAGGCCCGGACGAACGAAAGGGCAACTACGTTCGCCTTATGGTTGCATGCGGACTGAAGTCCTGTACAAAGGGGGAACAAATTCATATCTTCATCCGGTCGGGGGGCGCGGCGTGGCACGGGGGTCCGGTCCGCATATCGCTGTCGAGGGCACGTCGAGCAAGGAACGTCTTTCCCATGCTGACCCACGGTAAGATCTGGCGTGCCGTCGACGAGCTCGCCGAGCAGCACGGGCTGTCCACCTCCGGCCTTGCGCGGCGGGCGGGGCTCGACCCCACCACCTTCAACCGCTCCAAGCGCGTAACCATCGACGGCCGGCCCCGCTGGCCCTCCACCGAGAGCATCGCCAAGGCCCTCGCCGCCACCGGCACCAGCCCGGAGCAGTTCTTCTCCCTCCTGGATGAGTCCGGGCGCCCGGCCCACGGCGGCGGCTTTGCCGAAGAGGCGCCCGCCCCCCCGACGCGCCCGCTCAACGCCATTCCGCAGATCGGCTTCGCCCAGGCCGGCTCGGGCGGCTTCTTCGACGATGCGGGCTTTCCCGTGGGCGGCGGCTGGGACGAGGTCGTCTTTCCCGATGTCCACGACGCCCACGCCTATGCGCTGGAGATCGCCGGCGATTCCATGGAGCCGGTCTATCGCGACGGCGACGTGGTGGTGGTCTCCCCCGCCTCCGAGCCGCGCCGCGGCGACCGGGTGGTGCTGAAGACCAAGGAGGGTGAGGTGCTGGCCAAGGAACTGGTGCGCAAGACCACCCGCCACATCGAGCTGCGCTCTCTCAACCCGGCCCACGAGGACCGGCAGATTCCGCTGGATCAGGGGGACTGGATCGCGCGGATCGTGTGGGCGAGCCAGTAGGGGCGGAAGAACGCTCGACGAGAGAGACAGGGCCGTCGTGCTCCGGCTCGACCGGAGCACCCATTTCGACATTTGACCCGGCGGGCGACGGCCCACAACAATCCCTGGGCGTGCCGCCGCCTCACCCCAGTAGCGCCTCCAGCGTCTCCAGCCGGTCCGCCTCGCCCGGCGGCTTGTCCCACCTGAGGCGGGCGATGCGGGGGAAGCGCATGGCGATGCCGGAGCGGTGGCGGGTGGAGCGGGCGAGGCCCTCGAAGGCGACTTCCAGCACCAGCCCCTCGTCCTTTTCGTGCACCACCTCGCGCACCGGGCCGAAGCGGTTGATGGTGGCGCGGCGCACGAAGGCGTCGATCTGCTTCAATTCCTCGTCGGTGAAGCCGAAATAGGCCTTGCCCACCGGCACCAGAATGTCCTCGCCCTCATCGCCGATCGTCCACACCCCGAAGGTGTAGTCGGAATAGAAGGACGAGCGTTTGCCGTGGCCGCGCTGGGCATACATGAGCACCGCATCCACCGTGTGCGGATCGCGCTTCCACTTCCACCACGGCCCCTTGGGCCGGCCGGGCAGATAAAGGCTGTCCGCCCTTTTGATCATCACCCCTTCCACCGCCCCGGCATCCGCCCCCGCGCCGGCCGAGGCGGGATCGCGGCGGGCGGCGGTCAGCTCCTCCCAGGTGGAGAAGGGCACCATGGGCGAGAGGTCGATGCGCGGGGTGTGGAGGCGCGCGACGAGCGCCTCCAGCCGCGCGCGGCGGACGGCGAAGGGCTGGTCGCGCAGGTCGTCCGTGCCGTCCACGAGCAGGTCATAGGCGCGGATGTGGGCGGGGAATTCCGCCAGCATCTTCACCGTCACCGTCTTCCGGTTCAGCCGCTGCTGCAGCACGTTGAACGGCTCCACCCGACCGTCGCGGACGATGAGCAGTTCGCCGTCCATGGCGCCGTCGAAGGCGATGGCGTCCGCCATGTCCGGGAAGGCGCCGGAGATGTCCTCGCCGGTGCGGGAATAGAGCCGCACCACGCGCGCGCCGTCCGGCCCGGTGCCCGCGACGGCCTGCACACGGATGCCGTCCCATTTCCACTCGGCGCGGAAATCGGCCGGGTCGAGGGCGGTGAAATCCGTCTCCTCGATGGCGTGGGCGAGCATCACCGGGCGGAAGGGGGCGGGGTTGGAGGTCTGAGGCCGCGGCCCGCGCCCCTCCACCCAGGCGAACAGCTCTTCATAGGGCGGCTCCAGCCCAGGCCAGACCAGCTCCACCTCATCCGGCGTCACCTCGCCAAGGCTCGCCACGGCGGTCTTCGCGAGGCGCGCGGAGGCGCCCACCCGCATGGCGCCGGTGATGAGCTTCAGCAGCGCCCAGCGGCCCGTTTCATCGAGCCCGTCCAGCCACTCGGCCAGATGCCGGGGCAGGGAGACCTTGGAGAAGGTGGAGAGGCCGTGGACGATCTCGGACAACAGCGGCGCGTGCGGCCGCGCGCCGTCCGGCCGGGGCCACATGAGGGCGACGGTTTCGGAGAGATCGCCCACATAGTCATAGGACATCTCGAACAGCACCGGGTCCGCCCGCTCGGCGATCAGCGCGCGCACCACGCCCGGCTTGGCATTGGCGAACGACAGCGCCCCGGTGAGCGCCGCCAGGGCGAGCCCGCGCTCCGGGTCCGGCGTCGAGCGGAAATAGTCCGCCATGAGCCGAATCTTGGCATTGCGCCCGGCCTCATAGGACATGCGATCAAGCAGCGCGGCGAAGCGGTTCATGGGGCGGGGGCCTCCCCCTCCGGCGCCGCTGTCGCGACCTCCTCGTCCTCCTCGCCATAACCGACCATGTGGAGGGGGCGGGCGCGGAGCTGACGGGTGTGGGCCCAGTGGACGAGGGCATCCTCGGCACCGTGCGTCACCCACAATTCCTCGCAGCCGGTGGCGCGGATGGAGGCGGTAAGGCCGTCCCAATCGGCGTGGTCCGACACCACCAGCGGCAGTTCCACCCCGCGCTGGCGGGCGCGGGCGCGCACGCGCATCCAGCCGGAGGCGAAGCAGGTGATGGGATCAGAGAAGCGCCGGGCCCAGATGTCCGTCATGGAGGAGGGCGGGGCGATGACGACGGCGCCCGCGAAGGCGGATTTCGGCGCGCCCTTCACCGGCAGGATCTCGCCGAAATCCATGCCGCAGCTTTGATAGTAATCGGTGATGTTGATGAGCGCGCCGTGGACGTAGATCGGCGCGTCGTGGCCTGCCCGGCGGATCAGCGCCATCATGCGCTGCGCCTTGCCGAGGGAATAGGCGCCGACGATGTGGGTGCGCTCGGGGAAGATG
>JAEWBL010000309.1 GCA_023391175.1 Pseudomonadota bacterium | reverse complement strand
GACCCTGCTGACGCGGCTGTTCCGCCGCCGTCCGCGGGCGTAGGCGTCAGGGCGGCTTGATCCCCGGCCCGCCTCGGGCCGGCGAGGGCTGCGGCGGGCAACGGCGGCGGCGCGGATGCCCGCGCGTCTGGTCCCGCCCCAGTGTCCGCGCCCCAACCGCGGACGGTGCCGGCCGGTTTGGCCTTGCCACGTGGCAGCCCATCGTCCATCAAACTCCAGGCACAGCAATCTGGAGGGTGGCGATGATGGCGCCGGGTCGCGGGATGAGGGTCGCTTTGGGAGTTGCCGCAACACTCCTCCTGACCACCCTCACAGCCGCGCCGGCGCTTGCGGCCGACGGCGTGCCCAGCCTCAACGGCGCCACGCTGCCGCTGCTCTGGGGCATTCCCTTCGCCGGTATGCTGCTGTCGATCGCCCTCTTCCCGTTGCTCGCGCCCCACTTCTGGCACCACCATTACGGCAAGGTCGCGCTGTTCTGGGCGCTGGCCTTCGCGGTGCCCTTCTCGCTCACCTACGGCCCGTCCGCGACGGCGCACGAGGTGGTGCATACCGCGCTGCTCGAATACATCCCCTTCATCATCCTGCTGTTCGCCCTGTTCACCGTGTCCGGCGGCATCCTCGTCACCGGCAATCTCAAGGGCACGCCGCTGGTCAACACGGTGATCCTCGCCATCGGCACGGTCATCGCCAGCCTGATCGGCACCACCGGCGCCTCCATGGTGCTGATCCGCCCGCTGCTGCGCGCCAACGACAACCGGCGGCACAATGTGCACACGGTGGTGTTCTTCATCTTCCTCGTTTCGAACATCGGCGGCTCGCTGACGCCGCTCGGCGACCCGCCCTTGTTCCTGGGCTTCCTGAAGGGCGTGAACTTCTTCTGGACCACCACCCACCTGCTGCATGACACGGCGGTGATCGTGGCCATCCTGCTCGTCGCCTTCTACCTGCTCGACCGCTTCTTCTATTCCCGCGAGGACGAGATCATCCGCCATCCGCCGGACCCGACTCCCTCCACCGAGGGCCTCGGCCTGCGTGGCGCGCAGAACGTGCCGCTGCTGGGCGGCATCATCGGCGCCATCCTCATCTCGGCCCTGTGGAAGCCCGGCATCAATTTCGACGTCTACGGCACCCATGTGGAGCTGCAGTGGGTGGTGCGGGACGTGCTGCTGATCGTGTTCGCGCTGATCTCGCTCGCCATCACCCCGGCGCTGGTGCGCGAGCGCAACGGCTTCGACTGGGAGCCCATCCTGGAAGTGGCAAAGCTGTTTGCCGCCATCTTCCTCACCATCATCCCGGTGATCGCCATCCTCAAGGCCGGCACCAGCGGCGCGCTCGCCCCGCTGGTCAACCTCGTCACCGGATCGGACGGGCAGCCGGTGAACGTCTGGTACTTCTGGCTTACGGGCGCGCTCTCCGCCTTCCTCGACAACGCGCCGACCTATCTCGTGTTCTTCAACCTCGCCGGCGGCGATCCCCACCAGCTGATGGGGCCGCTGGCGGTGACGCTGGAAGCCATCTCGGCCGGCGCGGTGTTCATGGGCGCGCTCACCTATATCGGCAACGCGCCGAACTTCATGGTGCTCTCCATCGCCCGCCACCGCGGGGTGAAGATGCCGAGCTTCTTCGGCTACATGGCGTGGTCCTTCACCTTCCTGCTGCCGCCCTTCGCCTTCATCACCTGGCTGTATTTCGTCTGAGGGGCGGGCCAAGGGCCAAGACCGCCGGCGTGCTCCGGCTTGACCGGAGCACCCATCCCGCCAGATGCGCCGGCGGCACCATGGGCCCTCCGGTCAAGCCGGAGGGCGACGGCCACACACCTGGGCGCCGCGCACCTGGGCGCCGCGCACTTGGGCGCCGCGCACTTGGGCGCCGCGCACTTGGGCCCTACCTCAGCGCGGCGCCGCAACGCCCCCTATTCCCCTGCCAGCCGCAGCGGCATGCCGTGGGCGGCTTCCTCCCTTCTGAGCCGTGCTTCCGCCTCGGCGATGTAGCCGCGCGTGAGGGGCACGGCATCCTGCCGGCGGGCAAGCTGGATCTGGAACACGTTCAGGCCCTGGTGGCGGAAGCCCATCTCGCTGGCGGCGAGATAGAATTCCCACATGCGGCAGAAGCGCTCGTCGGTAAGCCGCGCCGCCTCCTCCCAGCGGGCGCGGAAGCGCTGGCGCCAGGCCTTCAGCGTTTCGGCGTAATGCAGCCGCAGCAGCTCGATGTCGGTGACGACCAGCCCGCTCTTCTCGATGTGCGGCGTGACTTCCGACAAGGCCGGGATGTAGCCGCCGGGGAAGATGTATTTGGCGATGAACGGGTTGGTGACGCCCGGCGGGTCGGAGCGGCCGATGGCATGCAACAGCATCACCCCGTCGTCCTTCAGCAGGCTGTGCGCCTTGCGGAAGAAGGCGCCGTAGTGGTCCACGCCCACATGCTCGAACATGCCCACCGAGCCGATGCGATCGAACGGCCCCTCCACGTCGCGATAGTCCTGCAGGGCGAATGACACCTGCCCCGCCATGCCCCGCTCGTCGGCGCGGGCGGTGGCGAGCGTGAGCTGCTCCTGCGAGAGGGTGACGCCTGAGACCTCCGCCCCCGCCATCTCGGCGAGATAGAGGGCGAGCCCGCCCCAGCCGGAGCCGATGTCGAGCACCCGGAGCCCCGGCCGGTCCAGCACGAGCTTGGCCGCCACATGCCGCTTCTTGGCGAGCTGGGCGTCGTCGAGGCTCTGCCCCGCATGCTCGAAATAGGCGCAGCTGTATTGCCGGTCGTGATCGAGGAAGAGGGAATAGAGCCGCCCGTCGATGTCGTAATGGTGCGCCACGTTGCGGCGCGCCGTCTCGCGCGGGTTGAACTGGGCGATGCGCCGCCCGAGCCGCCGCAGCACATGGAATGCCTTGGCCGGTACGCTCGGATTGAAGGCGGCGGGCTGGGACATGAGCAAGGCGAGGAGATCGGCGATGCTGCCGTCCTCCATCACCAGCGTGCCTTCCATATAGGCCTCGCCGAGCCTCAGCTCGGGATCGATGACGATGCCGCGCTCGGCTTCCGCGCAGGTGAAGCGGACGGCAAGCGGCGTTCGGGGCGGGCCGGCGCGGGGAGAACCGTTCACGGTGAAGCTCTGGCCGGAGGCCGTCGTGACCTTCAGCGCGCCATCGACGATGACGCGTCGCAGCAGTGTTTCCAGCAACCGGTCCATCGGCCGCCTCCACGCTCGCCCGCTCGATCCTTTCCCGCTTCCCGGCAACGCCTGCGCTGGTGCTTGGATACAAGGGGACCGGGCACCAACGCGCGGCGCAAGGATAAGTACGGGCCACCCCCTGCGACCCGAAGTTCCCTGCCTGAAGCGCCGCAACGGAGAAATGAAACCACCAAGCGTGCGGCACCGCAATACGGCACGCGGCGATTTGACCGGCGGGGGCGATCCCGCCCCTCCCCGCCCCAAACGAAAACGGCGCCCCGGCGGATTAGGCCGGGACGCCGTAGGAAACGCTGACGGCCGGCGCCGGGGCGCCGGTGCCGCTGGCCTCAGGCCGAAATCAGGCTTCCTCGCCTTCCTCGGCGGCGACTTCGGCGGCCACGGCGGCGCGCTCGATGGCGAGCTCGGCCTCGATCTCGGCGTCCTCGTCACGGGCGGTGCGCACGTCCTCGCCGCGGGCCTGGCGCTCGGCCTCTTCCGCGTTGCGGGCGACGTTGACCTGCACGGTCACCTCGACCTCGGGGTGCAGGCTCACCGGCACGGTGTGCAGGCCCAGGGTCTTGATGGGGTGGTTCAGCACGATCTGGCCGCGGTCCAGGCTGAAGCCGGCGGCGGTGAAGCCCTCGGCGATGTCGCGGGTGGACACCGAGCCGTAGAGCTGGCCGCTCTCGCCCGCCTGACGGATCATGATGACGGCCTGGCCGGCGAGCTTCTCGGCCACCGCCTCGGCGTCCTTGCGGCGCTCCAGGTTGCGGGCCTCGAGCTCGATCTTCATGGTCTCGAAGCGGTCCTTGTTCGCCTTGGTGGCGCGCAGGGCCTTGCCGTTGGGCAGCAGGAAGTTGCGGGCGAAGCCGTCCTTGACCTTCACCACTTCGCCCATCTGGCCGAGCTTGGCGACGCGCTCGAGAAGAATGACGTCCATTTTGTTTCTCCTGTCTCTGATCGTTGGATTTCGTTGAATTTCAGCGGTCGTTCGCGGCGGGCGGGCTTTGCCCGGAGCCCATGCGCGAGCGGAAGTCGAACATGGCGTCGGCGAAGCCGAGCAGCGCCATGGCGAGGATCGGCCAGCTGAACACGGCGGCGGTGAGCCACAGCCCGGCGAGGATGAGGAAGCGGGCCGAATGGCCGATGGTCACCGCATGGACCACGGCGAAGCCCGCCAGCGCGTAGGCGCACACCAGTGTCGCGGCCGCGGCGGAGGCGGACAGCCCCAGCATCGCCCCGGCCATGGACAAGGCGATCGCCACCGCCAGCACCAGCGAGGTGACGGGCGGCAGGCGGAAGGCCGACAAAGTCGGCCACGGACGCCTGAGGCGGCCGGAGATCAGCGCGGCGCGGGCCGCGAGATAGAGGCAGACGAGCTGCGAGACCATGGCCGCCACCGCCACCATGGCGGGCAGCATGTGCGCGAAGGCCGCGCCCAGGACCTGGGCATCGGCCTGGGGCTTGCTGCCGGGCAGCATCTGACCCGACACGAACGCCTCGTACATCACCACGAACATGGCCACCGCCGCGCGGCGATAGCTCTCGTAGTCACCGGCGACGGCGAACAGGGCGATGATGACGGCGAGGGTCGAGACGGCGGCGGAGAGCAGCACCAGCCCACCCACCGGGAACCACACCAGCCCGTCGCGGCCGGCCGGATCGGGCCGTGCGAGCATGGCGGCATAGGACAAGGCGAAGGCCGGTCCGCCGATGCTGACCGCGTAGGTGAGGACGAGGCTGCCGCCGAAGGCGAGGCCGATCCCCGCCCCGCCCACGAGAACCGCCACCAGCGCCGAGAGCGGCGAGAAGGCGATGCCGGCGATCATCACCGGAAGGGGCGAGAGATAGAACAGGGGCACGGCCAGCGCCGATCCCGCCGCGGCTCCGGCGGCAAGAAGGGCAGATGCGAGGCCGGCAGCCACGCCTGTGAGAAGAAGGTACACCATCTCGACAAGCTGTCCCGCGGGTGCGGTTAGAGGCGGCCTTGCCGCCCCAGCAGACGTTCCGGGGGTCATTCCCCGAAGCGCGTCTTCTAGAAACAGGTTCGCCCTCCCGGAGGAGGGCGAACCGGATCAAAGGATCACGCGATCAGCGGATCACGAAGGGCAGCAGGCCCAGGAACCGCGCGCGCTTGATGGCGGCGGACAGCTCGCGCTGCTTCTTGGCGGAGACCGCCGTGATGCGCGAGGGCACGATCTTGCCGCGCTCGGAGATGTAGCGCTGCAGGAGACGCACATCCTTGTAGTCGATCTTCGGCGCGTTCGGGCCGGAGAAGGGGCAGGTCTTGCGACGGCGGAAGAAGGGACGGCGCTGACCGCCGCCGGCGCCACCGGACGATGCGAAAGCCATCAGTTCTCCTCCTCGGCCTGCACTTCTTCAGTCGGACGCGGACGGCGCGGGCGATCCTCGCGGCCGCCGAAGCGGTCACCACGATCACCGCGGTCGCCACGCTCTCCGCGCTCGCCACGATCGTCCCGGTCACGCTTCTGGAGCATGGCGGAGGGACCCTCCTCGTGCTCCTCGACGCGCAGGGTGAGGACGCGCAGGACGTCCTCGTCGATGCGCTGCTGACGCTCCAGCTCCTGCACCGCCGCCGCGGGGGCGTCGATGTTGAGCAGGGTGAAGTGGGCCTTGCGGTTCTTGTTGATGCGATAGGTGAGGGACTTCACGCCCCAGTACTCGGTCTTGCCGACCGAGCCGCCATTCGCCTCGATGACACCCTTGAAACGGGTGGTGAGTTCCTCGACCTGCTGCGCCGTAACGTCCTGGCGCGCGAGGAACACGTGCTCGTAGAGCGGCATGTGTTCACTGCCTTTCGGTTTCACTCTTCCGCCCACCGGCGCCAAGCCCTTCTTGCCTTTCGGAAAGGCGCGAAGCTCGGAAGGCGGGGACACGGGACGACGGGCTCTCGCCCTGCCCTCTTCGACCTTGGCCAACCCCGTGGGATGGGCCGCGGCAAAAGAAGACCGTCCGTTCAGCCCCCGGCCGGGTGCGACGGAAGCGGGGCATATAGCAGGTTTCGAGGGAAAGGCAAGGCGGCGAGGGGAACCCGTCGAGGTTCGCAGGTCCAGCGACCGCGCCGCCGGAGCGCCGAACCGGGGGACCAGCGCCAACCGCTCTCCACGTCGCCC
>JAEWBL010000296.1 GCA_023391175.1 Pseudomonadota bacterium | reverse complement strand
GAGAGCGCCATCCGCGGGGCGGAAGCCGAGGTGGACCGCCTGAAGCGCCTCGTGGCCGACGGCACCCTCATCGCTCCCAAGTCGGGCCGGGTCATCTACCGGCTCGCCGAGCCGGGCGAGGTGCTGGGCGCGGGCGGCAAGGTGCTGACCTTCATCGACCTTTCCGACGTCTACATGACCATCTTCCTGCCCGCCGCCGACGCGGGGCGCATCGGCCTCGGCACGCCGGCGCGGCTGCTGCTGGAGCCCCTGCCCGACCGCGCGGTCCCCGCCGCCGTCTCCTTCGTCTCGGCCCGCGCCCAGTTCACCCCCAAGCAGGTGGAAACCCAGCGCGAGCGCGACCGCATGATGTTCCGCGTGAAGCTGCGCGTCTCCCGGCCGCTGGTGGAGAAGTATCTGGAGCATGTGAAGACCGGCGTCACCGGCGTCGGCTATGTCCGGCTCGATCCCGCCGCCCAGTGGCCCGCGTGGCTTGAGTCCGACCTCGTGCGCGACGCCGCCGATGCCGACACGAAGGGCACTGGCGTGAAGGACGCGGGAGCCAAAGACGCGGGAGCCCAGAAGTGAGCGAGGCAGAGGCGGCGCGCGCCAGCGCCGTCCGGCTCGCCGGCATCCGCCACGCCTATGGAAAGACGCAGGCGGTGGACGGGGTGGACCTCGCCATTCAGGAAGGCGCCGCCGTCGCCCTCGTCGGGCCGGACGGGGTGGGCAAGTCCACCCTGCTCGGCCTCATCGCCGGAGCAAAGCGCATCCAGACCGGCAAAGTGGAGGTGCTGGGAGCGGACTTCGCGTCCCGCCGGGCGCGGGAGGAGGCGCAGCCGCGCATCGCCTTCATGCCGCAGGGGCTGGGGCGCAACCTCTATCCCAACCTCTCGGTGGCCGAGAACATCGCCTTCTTCGCCCGCCTGTTCGGCGAGGATGCCGCCACCAAGGGCGCGCGCGTCGCGCCGCTGCTCGCCGCCACGGGGCTCGACCCGTTCGCCGACCGGCTCATGCGCAAGCTCTCCGGCGGCATGAAGCAGAAGCTCGGCCTGTGCTGCGCGCTGGTCCACGACCCTGACCTTCTGCTGCTGGACGAGCCCACCACCGGCGTCGATCCCCTCTCCCGCCGGCAGTTCTGGGACTTCGTGGACACCATCCGCGCCGACCGCCCGCACCTCACCCTCCTCGTCGCCACCGCCGACATGGAGGAGGCCGCCCGCTTCGGCCGCGTGGTGCTGATGGACAACGGCCGCATCCTCGCCGACGGCAGCCCCGCCGAGCACCTCGCCCGCACCGGCCAGCCGACCCTGGAGCGCGCCTTCATCGCCCTGCTCCCGGAAGGCCAGCGCGGCGACGGCGAAGCGGCCCTCCCGGTGGCGGCCATTCCGGCCGACGCGCCCATCGCCATCGAATCCCGCGGTCTCACCCGCCGCTTCGGAGACTTCGTCGCGGTGGACGATGTGAGCTTCACCATCCGCCGCGGCGAGATCTTCGGCTTCCTCGGCTCCAACGGCTGCGGCAAGTCCACAACCATGAAGATGCTCACCGGCCTGCTGCCGGCGTCCTCCGGCGAGGCGCTGCTCTTCGGCGTGCCGGTGGACCCGAAGGACATCGAGACGCGCCGGCGCGTCGGCTACATGTCGCAGGCCTTCTCGCTCTATGGCGAACTCACCGTCCGGCAGAATCTGGAGCTGCACGCGCGCCTGTTCGCTTTGCCCGAGGAGGCAGCGAAAAAGCGCATCGCCGATCTCGTCACCACCTTCGACCTCACCGACCATCTGGACGACCTCTCGGACGGCCTGCCGCTGGGCGTGCGCCAGCGCCTGTCGCTGGCGGTGGCGGTGCTGCACGAGCCGGAGGTGCTGATCCTCGACGAGCCCACCTCCGGCGTCGATCCGGTGGCCCGCGACGGCTTCTGGGACCATCTCCAGCGGCTCTCCCGCGAAGAGGGCGTGACCATCTTCGTCTCCACCCACTTCATTGGCGAGGCGGAGAGCTGCGACCGCATCTCCTTCATGCACGCCGGCCGCGTCATCGCCACCGGCACGCCGGAGGCGCTGAAGGCGGCAAAGCAGGCCGCCAGCCTCGAAGAAGCGTTCGTCGCCTATATGGAGATGGGCGGCCGCGCCGCCGGCACCGAAGCCCGGCTGCCGCCGCCCGAGCCCCGACCCGCTGGCAAGCCGTCCGCCTTCTCGCCCCGCCGGCTCGCCGCCTATGCCTGGCGCGAGACGCTGGAACTGAAGCGCGATCCGGTGCGCCTCGCCTTTGCGCTGCTGGGCACCGCGTTCCTGATGATCATCTTCGGCTACGGCATCACGCTCGACGTGGACCGCCTGCGCTTCGCCGTGCTCGACCGCGACCAGACCCCGGAAAGCCGCGCCTATATCGACGGCTTCGCCCACTCCACCTATTTCCGCATCCAGCCGCCGCTGACCTCGCCGGACGACCTCGACCAGCGGCTGAAATCCAACGCCATCGCCTTCGCCATCGAGCTGCCGCCGAGCTTCGGCGCAGACCTGCGCTCCGGGCGACAGACGGAAGTGCTCGTCACCATCGACGGCGCCATGCCGTTCCGGGCGGAGACCATCAAGGGCTATGTGGAGGCGGTCCATACCCTCTTCCTCGC
>JAEWBL010000279.1 GCA_023391175.1 Pseudomonadota bacterium | reverse complement strand
GGCCATGGCCGGCTATTCGCTGGGCGAAGCCGACCTGTTGCGGCGCGCCATGGGCAAGAAGATCCGCGCCGAGATGGAGAAGCAGCGCGAGCGCTTCGTCTCCGGCGCCGCCGGTCGGGGCATCGAGAAGGCGCAGGCCGACACCATCTTCGACCTTCTGGCGAAGTTCGCCGACTACGGCTTCAACAAGTCCCACGCGGCGGCGTATGCGCTGGTCGCCTACCAGACCGCATGGCTCAAGGCGAACTACCCCACCGAATTTCTCGCCGCGTCCATGACGCTGGATAAGGGCAATACGGACAAGCTTGCCGAATTCCGGCAGGAGGCGCAGCGCCTCGGCATCGAGGTGGTGCCGCCGAACATCAACCTGTCGGCCCGCGAGTTTGGCGTGAAGGACGGCAAGATCATCTACGCCATGGCCGCCATCAAGGGCGTGGGCGAGGCGGCGGTGGACGCGCTCGTGGCCGCGCGGGGGGACCGTCCGTTCCGCTCCTTCGGCGACTTCGCGGCGCGCCTGCCGGTCAAGCTCGTCAACAAGCGGACGCTGGAAAGCCTGATGGCCGCCGGCTGCTTCGACGTGCTGGAGAAGAACCGCGCCCGCGCCTTCGCCGCCATCGAGCCCATCGTGGCCGAGGCGCAGCGGGTGGAGGCCAACGCCCAGTCCGGTCAGAACGACATGTTCGGCTCCGGTCCGGCCGCGGCGGCGTCGCTGCCCATCCCGGAGGCGGCGCCTTGGCTGCCATCCGAGCGGCTGCAGCGGGAGTACGATTCCATCGGCTTCTTCCTCACCGGCCATCCGCTGGATGACTATGCCGAGGCGCTGAAGAAGATGCGGGTGCAATCCTTTGCCGACTTCTCCCGCGCGGTGCGCTCGGGCGCGGCAGCCGGTCGGCTCGCGGCGACCGTGGTTTCCAAGCAGGAGCGCCGCACCAAGTCTGGCACCCGCATGGGGATCGTCGGCCTGTCCGACCCCTCCGGCCATTACGAAGCGGTGATCTTCTCCGAAGGCCTTGCTCACTACCGCGACCTGCTGGAGCCCGGCACGCCGCTGCTCATGATGGTCGCCGCCGAGCTGAACGGCGAGGATGTGCGGGTGCGCATCAATTCCTGCGAGAAGCTCGATCCCGTCACCGCCAAGCACCAGAAGGGCCTGCGCATTTTCCTGCGCTCACCGGAGCCCATCGAGGGCATCGCGCGGCGCCTGTCGGACGGGAAGCCGGGGGAGAGTGGGGCGGGCGAGGTGAGCCTGATCCTCCTCGTGGACGATGCCCATGCCGAGGTGGAGGTAAGCTTGCCCGGCAAATATTCCGTCTCGCCCCAGATTGCCGGGGCGATCAAGGCCATTCCGGGCGTCGTAGCGGTTGAAGCCGCCTGACGGTGCGTCTATCAGACCCTCCGTAAGCGGCGGGTGCGGGCGGCCCCGTCTTGCGAGGAGCCTCCCGTGACGACAGACAAGCGCGCCGTCCTGGTGCTGGGCATGCACCGCAGCGGCACATCGGCGCTGACCCGCATCATCAACCTGATGGGCTTTTCCGCCCCCAAGACCCTGATGGCCGCCACCGAGGCCAATGAGGCGGGGTTCTGGGAGAGCGAGGTCTTCATGGACCTCGATGAGCGCATCCTGAAGGCCTGCGGTCACAAATGGTCATCCCGCAAGCGGCTGCAGGAGGACGCCATGGCGGTGGCGCGCCGGACCGGTCTGCTGGACGAGGTGCGCCGCGCGCTGGCCGACGAATATGGCGATGCACCGGCCATCGTCCTGAAAGACCCGCGCATCTCCCGCCTCATGGCCATCTATGGGCCGGCGCTGAAAGAGGCGGGCTATCGCATCGTGCCGGTTCTGGCCCTGCGCAACCCGGTGGAGGTCGCCGCCTCCCTGACCAAGCGTGACGGCTTCGACCTGGGGAAGGGCCTCGGCATCTGGCTGCGCTACACGCTCGATTCGGAGATCGCGACCCGCGGGATGCCGCGCACCGTGATCTCCTTCGATGGCCTGATGGCCGATTGGCGCGGCACCATGGACCGCGCCGCGCGCCAGCTCGGAGAGGCGGGGCCGCAGCTTTCGCCAGAGAGCCTTGCAGAGATCGACGGCACGCTGAAGCCGGGCCTGCGCCACCATGCGCTGCCGCCACCCTCGCGCACCAACTGGCGGGGGCTGCTCGCCGCACAGACCTTCGACGCCATGCAGCGTCTCATGGCGGACCCGCAGGACAAGGCCGCGTGCCGCACACTGGACCTCGTGCGGGCGGTGTTCCGCCCGTTCTGATGTCCCCTGTCCGCGTCACGGTGCGGTCGTCACGGTTTCGCGGTATGAAGCCGTAGTCGCGTCGAACGTCGGCGCGCATCGGGGGCACCATGATTTCTGACCGGGATGTGGCACGCCGTGTTGCCATCGCGTGCATCGTCATCGCGCTGGCCTGGCTCTCCTGGAAGATCTACGACGTCATCCTTCAGGTGTTCGCCGCCTGCCTCGTCTCGCTCGCGCTCCACGCGCTCGCCGAGCCCTTCGCCAAGTGGACGCGCTTCCCGGAGCGGTTTGCGGTGATCCCCGTCGGGATCCTCGTCTTCGGCGGGCTCGGGCTCGCGCTCTATCTGTTCGGCTCCACCATCCAGACCCAGGTGACGCAGCTGGTGAATGAGCTGCCCACGGCCTGGACCGCCTTCGAGCAGCGCTTTCACCTCGAGGGGATGAGCGATGACCTCCTGAAGCGCGCGGAAGCGGCGGCGCCATCCGGCGAAACCGTTCTCTCCTTCGTGCAGGGGTTCACGTCCAACCTGTTCCAGGTGGTGCTGGGCACTTTCCTCGTGGTGGTCGGCGGCATCTATTTCGCCGTCTCCCCGGAAATGTATCGCCGCATGTTCCTGTCCCTGTGGCGACCGTCCGAGCGGCCGGCGGCGGCACGACAGCTTGCCCTGGTGTCGGAGGATCTGCGGCATTTTCTGAAGGCGCAGCTCATCGCCATGGTGGTGGT